>NZ_JBHJZS010000023.1:0-50742 GCF_042271185.1 Microbacterium sp. NPDC055910 | reverse complement strand
GGCCGAGACAGCGGGGTTAACCCACGGTCTCGGCCTCCCGTTGCAGTCTCGCGGTCAGGAGCGGTCAGGCGCGGTCAGGACATCGAGCGGGCGAAGAACGCGGCGAGCTCGGAGGTCGCGGTGAGCGGAAGCACGGCGGCGACGTACTGGTCGGGGCGCACCACGACCACGACGCCGTCGCGCGAGAGACCGCGCTCGGCGAAGATGTCGACGGTGTTCCACCGGGCGGGCCCGGCGGCGAACACCTTCTCCCAGTCGGTCAGCGCGAGCGGACCCGACTGCGGACGGAAGATCCCCGGCACGGTCGACAGGTCGACCTCGTCGTAGGACTGCGGGTAGATCGCCTTGACGTCGAAGACCGCGTCGAGGTCGGCACCCTCGGGCGTGTGCCGCCGCACGGGCGAGTCCTCGGCCGTGGCCATCCACTCACCCCATTCGGCGAGCGCCGTGCCCGCGGCATCCGCGAAGGCGTACACGCGCCAGCGACCGTCGGCCGTCGCGTGGTGCCCGAGGTGCACGGCGTTGCCGTCGCACACGAGCGTTACGGGAGCGGACTTGAAGCGCTTGCCGAGCGGGAAACCCGTCGCGAGCCCCTGGTGCGCGGCATCCCCGACGATCGAGGACTCGTCGTACTGCGTCATGAACCCCGACGGGAACTCCGCCGTCGCGAGGTAGTGGGTCGCCAGGTCCTGAGGGTCGGAGATCTCCTCGGGCTTGCGCGCCATGAGCGCCGACCACTCGCGGTCGAAGTCGATGAGCTGCTGGGCGACGGGCTGACGCTCGGCCGAGTACGTCGACAGCAGATCGACGCCGCTGCGGCCCGTGAGCACCGAGCCGAGCTTCCAGCCGAGGTTGAAGCCGTCCTGCATCGAGACGTTCATGCCCTGGCCGGCCTTCGCGCTGTGCGTGTGGCACGCGTCGCCCGTGAGGAAGACCCGGGGTGCGCGATCGGAGCCCACCTCGACGTCGTCGAACTTGTCGGTCACGCGGTGCCCGACCTCGTAGACGCTCGACCAGGCGACCTCTTTCACGTCGAGCGTGTAGGGGTGCAGGATGTCGTTCGCCCGCTGGATGACCTCTTCGACGGGCGTCTGGCGCACGCGGTGGTTGTCGTCTTCGGCGACCTCACCGAGGTCGACGTAGATGCGGCTCAGGTAACCGCCCTCGCGCGGGATGTGCAGGATGTTGCCGGCGGCCGAGTTGATCGCGCACTTCGTGCGCCAGTCGGGGAAGTCGGTGTTCACGAGCACATCCATGACACCCCACGCGTGGGCGGAGATGCCGCCGATGTGCTTGCGCCCGATCGCCTCGCGCACCCCGCTGCGCGCGCCGTCGCTGCCGACGACGTATTTCGCACGGATCGTGCGCTCCTGCCCCGCGCGCTCACCCCCGACGAACTTCACGCGCACCTCGACGGGGTACTCCCCCTCGTCGTGCACCGTGAGACCGAGGAACTCGACGCCGTAGTCGGGCACGATGCGCCCTGGACCGTGCGCCGCCGCTTCGGCGAAGTAGTCCAGCACGCGCGCCTGGTTGACGATGAGGTGCGGGAACTCGCTGATGTCGTACGCGTAGTCCTCGGTCCGCGACGTGCGGATGATGTTCTTCGGGTTCTCGGGATCGGCGTTCCAGAAGTTCATGTAGCCGATGTTGTACGCCTCGGCGATGATCCGCTCGGCGAAGCCGAACGCCTGGAACGTCTCGACGCTCCGCGGCTGGATGCCGTCGGCCTGACCGAGCGGCAGCCTCCCTTCGCGGCGCTCGATGATGCGCGTCGCGACGTCGGGGAACTGCGACATCTGCGCCGCCAGGAGCATTCCGGCCGGGCCCGACCCGACGATGAGCACATCCATCTCGTCGGGAAGGTCGGCCGGTCGGTCGAGGCCGATCCCGGCGGCCGGCTGCACGCGCGGATCCTTCGAGACATAGCCGTGGTGATGGAACTGCATGGGTCCTCCTCGCTGTCGTCAGGCTACGGGTCGGCTCACGCCTTGGACAGCCCGTAGATCGGGCTGACCGACTGCTCTTCCTCGTGGTCGGGTCCGAGCGGAATGCCCGAGCGGTCGCGCAGCAGCAGCGTCGCGATGAGCCCGATGACCGTCATGCCGGCCAGGTACCAGGTGACCGAGTCTGTCGTGCCGGTCGTCTGCACGAGCCACTGGGCGATCGTCGGTGCGAAGGCGCCACCGGCGATCGCGCCGATCGCGTACGAGATCGACACACCCGAGAAGCGGATGCTGGCGGGGAAGAGCTCGGAGTAGAGAGCCGCCTGCGGGCCATAGGTGAAGCCGAGGCCGATCGTGAGGATCGCCAGGCCCGCGAAGAGCAGTCCGACGTTGCCCGTGTTGACGAGCGGGAAGAGCGCGAACACGCCGCCCAGCTGCAGGACCCAGCCGATGAGGTACGTCGTGCGGCGGCCGATCTTGTCGGCGATCCAGCCGGCGAACAGCGTCGAGAGCAGCCACGTGACGGCCGAGCCGGTGACAGCCCACAGCACGGGACCGCGCTCGAGCTGCAGCGGACCCTCGGGGTTCGTCGCGTAGCCCTGGATGTAGCCGCCGGTCGTCATGTAGCCGACGGCGTTGTTGCCCGCGAAGACGAGTGCGGCGATGATCACGAGCAGCAGGTGGCGCTTGAACAGCTGCACGATCGGCATCTGCGCCTTCTCCTTGCGCTCGGCGAGCTCGGTGAACACCGGGCTCTCCTCGACCTTGCGACGCACGTAGTAGCCGATGACGATCAGCACGATGCTGAGCAGGAACGGGATGCGCCATCCCCACTCGAGGAACGCGTCACCGGGCGCGATGATCGCCATGAGCGCCATGATGCCCGAGGCCAGCAGGAGGCCGAGCGGCACGCCGATCTGCGGAGCGGCGCCGAAGATGCCACGACGGGTCCGGGGTGCGTGCTCGACCGCCATGAGCACGGCACCGCCCCACTCGCCACCGGCCGAGATTCCCTGCAGGATGCGCAGCAGGATGAGCAGGATCGGAGCGGCGATGCCGATCATCTCGAACGTGGGAAGGACACCGATCAGGGTCGTCGCCGCGCCCATCAGGATGAGGGTGACCATCAGCACGAACTTGCGGCCGTACTTGTCGCCGAAGTGTCCCGCGAGGAACGCGCCGAGCGGGCGGAACAAGAAGCTCACGCCGACGGTCGCGAACGAGATCAGCAGGCTGTTCGCACCGAGGCCCTCGAAGAAGAGCTGGCCGAAGACGAGGCCCGCCGCCGAGGCGTAGACGAAGAAGTCGTACCACTCGACGGTCGTGCCGACGACCGTCGCGAAGACGACGCGTCGGCGGTCTTTGTGTGACGCGATGGTGCCGGTGGGGGTGAAGCCCCCGGCGCGGTCCTGTTCTGGTGTGCTCATCGTCGATGCTCCCGTGTGACGTCGATGTCGGGCAAGGATCCTCGCTTGCCCCTTTCCGACGAATCATATACGATTTCGGATACGACGCAAGAGCGAGGGAGCTCATGACTGACAACATCGCACGCGGAACCCGGAACGAAGACCCCCGGTTCGCCGCGTTGCCCGTCCGCCCGGGCAAGATCATCGCCATTCACCTCAGCTACGCCTCACGCGCGGATCAGCGGGGTCGGCGCCCCGCGCACCCGTCCTATTTCTTCAAGGCGTCCAGCTCGGTCGCCGCGAGCGGCGGCACGGTCGAGCGCCCCGCGGGCACGGAGCTGCTCGCGTTCGAGGCTGAGATCGCGCTCGTGATCGGCGCCCCCGCGCGTCGCGTCTCGATCGACGAGGCCTGGGACCACGTCGCCTTCGTCACGGCGGCCAACGACCTCGGCGTCTACGACCTGCGCGCGAACGACAAGGGCTCCAACGTCCGCTCGAAGGGCGGCGACGGCTTCACGCCCATCGGTCCCGACCGGATCGACGCGCGCGCCGTGACGCCCGATGCCCTCCGTGTCCGCGCGTGGGTCAACGGCGAGATCGCGCAGGATGACACGAGCGCCGGGATGATCTTCCCCCTGACGCAGCTCGTCGCCGACCTGTCGCAGCACTTCACGCTCGAAACGGGCGATGTCATCCTGACCGGAACGCCGGCCGGATCTTCCGTCATCGAGCCCGGCGACGTCGTCGAGATCGAGGTGGACGCGCCCGACGCGGGGCTCACGACCGGTCGCCTGGTCACGACGGTCGTCGCGGGTGACATGCCGTTCGACGCCGAGCTCGGTTCGCTGCCGGCCGTCGACGACACGCAGCGCGCCGAGGCGTGGGGTTCGCGCGAAGCCGCGGGCCTGCCGCCCGCCGATGCCCCCACCCTCTCGCCCGAACTCCGCGCCAAGCTCGAGCGCGTGCCCGTCGCGGGCCTCTCGCAGCAGCTGCGCAAGCGTGGGCTCAACAACGTCACGATCGACGGCGTGCGGCCCCTGCATCCCGAGGCCAAGATCGTCGGCACGGCCAAGACCCTGCGGTTCGTCCCGAGCCGCGAAGACCTCTTCAAGAGCCACGGCGGCGGATACAACGCGCAGAAGCGCACGTTCGACGCCGTCCGTGACGGCGAGGTCATCGTCATCGAGGCGCGCGGCGAGAGCGGCTCGGGCACACTCGGCGACATCCTCGCGATCCGCGCCCATGCCCAAGGGGCAGCCGGCATCGTGACCGACGGCGGCGTGCGCGACATCGACGCCGTCACGGCGGTCGGCATCCCCGTCTACACGACCGGCGCGCACCCGGCCGTGCTCGGCCGCAAGCACGTGCCGTGGGACCACGACATCACGATCGGATGCGGCGGCACGACCGTGCAGCCGGGCGATGTCATCGTCGGCGACGCGGACGGAGTCATCGTGATCCCTCCCGCCCTGGCCGAAGAGGTCGCCGACGCGGCGCTCGCGCAGGAGGACGAAGATGCGTGGGTCGCCGCGCGCGTCGCGGAGGGACACCCCATTGAGGGCCTCTTCCCGATGAACGCCGAGTGGCGCGCACGGTACGACGCGGCGGTGAGCGGATCGTGACGCTCCGAGAGGCGTCGGCGAGCCGTCAGGAGACGACGGGGCTGCAGGAAGCGCAGCCCAGCAAGTCGCAGCTGGCGTACCGGTGGATCAAGGAGCGCATCGCCAGCCAGGAGTTCACGCCCGGCTACCGCCTCGTGCTCAGCACGATCGCCGGTGAGCTGGACATGAGCGTCGTGCCCGTGCGCGAGGCGATCCGCCACCTCGAGGCCGAGGGCCTCGTGATGTTCGAGCGCAACGTCGGCGCACGCGTCTCGATGGTCGACGACTCGCAGTACCGGTACAGCATGCACGCGCTGTCGATCCTCGAGGGTGCGGCGACGGCGTTGTCGGCACGCAGCCTGAGTGTCCAGGACATCCGCCAGGCACGGTCGATCAACGAGCTCATGATCGAGACGCTCGACCATTTCGATCCGCGCGCCTTCACGCGACTCAACCAGGATTTCCACACCGTCCTGTTCTCGACGTGCCCCAATCCGCGCATGACCGATCTCGTGCGCGGCGAATGGGCGCGCCTGGGCCACCTGCGCGATTCGACGTTCAGCTTCGTCCCCGGCCGCGCGGCGCAATCCGTCCGCGAGCACGAGGACATCCTCCACCTCATCGAGACGGGTGCCCCGCTCGACGAGATCGAGAAGACCGCGCGGCGCCACCGCTCGGCCACCCTCGACGCATACATGACACACGAACACCCCGACGAGAGCCTCGGGCTCCCGGCATTCTGACCCCCTCCCGCGAAGGAGCAATCCCATGACCGACACCGTCACGCGCCACGTCCCCACCGACCTGCCCGACCGCATCCAGCACTACATCGACGGCGAGTTCGTCGACTCGGGAGACGGCGACACCTTCGATGTGCTCGACCCCGTCTCGAACGAGGTCTACGTGCAGGCCGCCTCGGGCAAGAAGGCCGACATCGACCGCGCCGTCGCCGCCGCCGACCGCGCATTCCGCGAAGGACCCTGGCCGCGGATGCTGCCGCGCGAGCGGTCGCGGATCCTGCACCGCATCGCCGACCTGGTCGAGTCCCGCGATGCGCGACTCGCCGAGCTGGAATCGTTCGACTCCGGGCTGCCGATCACGCAGGCCCTCGGACAGGCGAGGCGGGCGGCCGAGAACTTCCGGTTCTTCGCCGACCTGATCGTCGCGCAGGCCGACGACACCTACAAAATGCCGGGCCGCCAGATCAACTACGTCAACCGCAAGCCGATCGGCGTCGCGGGGCTCATCACCCCCTGGAACACGCCGTTCATGCTCGAGTCCTGGAAGCTGGGACCCGCTCTCGCCACCGGCAACACCGTCGTGCTGAAGCCCGCGGAGTTCACGCCCCTGTCGGCATCACTGTGGGCCGGAATCTTCGAAGAGGCCGGACTCCCGAAGGGCGTGTTCAACCTCGTCAACGGGCTCGGCGAAGAGGCCGGCGACGCGCTGGTGAAGCACCCCGACGTGCCGCTCATCTCGTTCACGGGCGAGAGCAGCACGGGGCAGCTGATCTTCGGCAACGCCGCGCCGTACCTCAAGGGGCTGTCGATGGAGCTGGGCGGCAAATCCCCCGCCGTGGTCTTCGCCGATGCCGACCTCGACGCCGCGATCGACGCGACGATCTTCGGTGTGTTCTCGCTCAACGGCGAGCGCTGCACGGCAGGCAGCCGCATCCTCGTGCAGCGCGAGGTGTACGACGAGTTCGTCGAGCGGTACGCCGCGCAGGCGAAGCGCGTCGTCGTGGGCTACCCGCACGAGCCCGAGACCGAGGTGGGGGCGCTCGTGCACCCCGAGCACTTCGACAAGGTCATGTCCTACATCGAGATCGGCAAGTCCGAGGGCCGGCTCGTCGCCGGCGGCGGCCGCCCCGAGGGCTTCGACACGGGCAACTTCGTCGCTCCGACGGTGTTCGCCGACGTGGCATCCGATGCCCGCATCTTCCAGGAGGAGATCTTCGGGCCGGTCGTCGCGATCACGCCGTTCGACACCGACGAGGAGGCGCTCGAACTCGCGAACGGTGTGAGGTACGGCCTCGCGGCCTACGTCTGGACGAACGACCTCAAGCGCGCACACAACTTCGCGCAGGCGATCGAGGCCGGCATGGTCTGGCTCAATTCCAACAACGTGCGGGATCTGCGCACGCCGTTCGGCGGCGTCAAAGCCTCGGGCCTCGGCCATGAAGGCGGCTACCGCTCGATCGATTTCTACACCGACCAGCAGGCCGTGCACATCACGCTCGGCAAGGTGCACAACCCGACGTTCGGCAAGCAGTCGCCGAAAGCCGAGATCACCGAGGCGTCCGAAGACGCCGAGTCCTGACATCCGACACGACAAGCAAGGAAGCTGACATGACCCACCGTGACGACATGACCCTGACCTCCTCGGGCTTCTTCGTGAGCCAGGAGGCGCCGATCCACTCCGACGATCCCGTCCCGACCCCCTCCGCGCCGGCGCCCGACATCCTGCGGTGCGCCTACATGGAGCTCGTCGTGACCGACCTCGCCGCTTCGCGCGACTTCTATGTCGACGTGCTCGGCCTCACCGTGACGGCCGAGGACGACGACGCCGTCTACCTGCGCTCGCTCGAGGAGTTCATCCACCACAACCTCGTGCTGCGCCAGGGCCCCGTCGCCGCCGTCGCCGCGTTCTCGTACCGCGTGCGCACGTCGGAGGACCTCGACAAGGCGGTCGCGTTCTACGAAGAGCTCGGCTGCGACGTGCGCCGCAATCCCGAGGGCTTCACGAAGGGCATCGGCGACTCCGTGCGGGTCACCGATCCGCTGGGCTTCCCGTACGAGTTCTTCCACGACGTCGAGCACGTCGAGCGGCTCGCCTGGCGCTACGACCTGTACACGCCCGGTGCGCTCGTGCGGCTGGACCACTTCAACCAGGTGACCCCCGACGTGCCGCGTGCTGTGAAGTTCATGCAGGACCTCGGCTTCCGCGTCACGGAGGACATCCAGGACGAAGAGGGCACGGTCTACGCGGCATGGATGCGTCGCAAGCCGACCGTGCACGACACCGCCATGACCGGCGGAGACGGCCCTCGCATGCACCACGTCGCCTTCTCGACGCACGAGAAGCACAACATCCTCGCCATCTGCGACAAGCTCGGCGCCCTGCGGCAGTCGGATCGCATCGAACGCGGCCCGGGCCGGCACGGAGTCTCGAACGCGTTCTACCTCTACCTGCGCGACCCCGACGGGCACCGCGTCGAGATCTACACGCAGGACTACTACACCGGCGACCCCGACAACCCCGTCGTGACGTGGGACGTGCACGACAACCAGCGTCGCGACTTCTGGGGCAACCCCGTCGTTCCGTCGTGGTACACCGAGGCGTCGCTCGTGCTCGACCTCGACGGCAATCCGCAGCCGCTGGTCGCGCGCGAGGAGGAGAGCGAGATGGCAGCGACGATCGGCGCCGACGGGTTCTCCTACACGCGCCGCGACGAGGGCGAGGAATCGATGCCCGATTACAAGAAGGGCGAGTTCAAGCTGGGCAACCAGCTCTGAGCCCCCACCCGTCCGGTCGCTGAGCTTGCCGAAGCGTCGACCCTTCGGCAAGCTCAGGGACCACCCTTCGGCAAGCTCAGGGACCACCAAGCTCAGGGACCGGTGGAGAGACCAGTGGACGCGATGAACACCAAGGAGGACGGATGCTGGACCCAGAAGTGATCGCCGCGATCGCGGACGAACTCGCCGAAGCAGATCGCACGCACGGCGTGATCCCGCGGATCACGGCGCGCTACCCCGACGCGACGATCGAGGATTCCTACGCGATCCAGGGCGTGTGGCGTGACAAGAGCATCGCGGCCGGGCGCCGCCTCGTGGGCCGCAAGATCGGACTGACGTCGAAGGCCATGCAGGATGCCACCGGCATCACCGAGCCCGATTACGGCGTCATGTTCGACGACACCGTGTATGCGACGGGCGCGGACATCCCCGCTGACCACTTCTCGAACATCCGCATCGAGGTCGAGCTCGCGTTCGTGCTGAAAGAGCCGCTCGCGGGCCCGGACTGCACGCTCGAGGACGCCCTCGCTGCGATCGATTACGCCGTGCCCGCCCTCGAGGTGCTGAACTCGCACATCGAGATGGAGGGGCGCACGATCGTCGATACGATCGCCGACAACGCCGCGTACGGCGCCATGGTGCTCGGCGACGTGCACAAGCGCCCCGACGAGATCGACCTGCGCTGGGTGCCGGGCGTGCTCGCGCGCAACGGCGAGATCATCGAGACGGGTGTCGCGATGGGCGTGCTCGGGCACCCCGCGACGGGCGTCGCGTGGCTCGCGAACAAGTTCCACCAGCACGGCGCGCGTCTCGAGGCGGGCGAGCTTATCCTCGCGGGATCGTTCACGCGCCCGATGTGGGTTTCGCGCGGCGACGAGGTGCGCTGCGACTTCGGACCGATGGGAGTGATCGAATGCCGCTTCGTCTGACGCCGACCTTCCGCGACCGGCTCGGCGAAGCCACGCGCCCGCTCGCGGGCATGTGGATCTGCTCGGGCTCGCCGCTGGTCGCCGAGATCGGCGCCGGCTCTGGCCTGGACTGGCTGCTGATCGACATGGAGCATTCCCCCAACGGGCTCGAATCCGTACTCGCGCAGCTGCATGCCGTGTCGGCGTACCCGGCGACTCCCGTCGTGCGGGTGCCGATCGGCGACGTCGTGACGATCAAGCAGGTGCTCGACCTCGGTGCGCAGAACCTTCTGGTGCCGATGATCTCGTCGGCCGACGAAGCCCGCGAGGTCGTCGAGGCCGTGCGGTATCCGCCACGCGGCCGACGGGGCGTCGGGTCGGCGCTCGCGCGCTCGGCCCGCTGGAACCGCATCGACGACTACCTCGCGAACGCTGACGACCACGTCTCGCTGTACGTGCAGATCGAGACGGCGGCCGGTGTCGACGCCGCTGCCGAGATCGCGGCGGTCGACGGGGTGGACGGCGTCTTCGTGGGCCCGAGCGACCTCGCGGCATCCATGGGTCTTCTCGGACAGCAGACGCATCCCGACGTCGTCGCCGGTGTGCACCGCGCGTTCGAGGCGGTGAACGCCGCCGGAAAGCCCGTCGGCGTCAACGCCTTCGACCCGGGCGCCGCCCAGTCCTACCTCGATGCGGGCGCCGCTTTCGTGTTGGTCGGCGCCGACGTGGCGCTGCTCGCTCGCGGATCCGAAGCCCTCGCCGCACGGTGGAGCGCGGGCGGCGAAGGGGAGCGCGCCTCGTACTGAAGCCTCTTCCACTGACCCCACGGTTCCGATATCGTCCGGGGCATGACGCCCGCCATCGGTGTTGACGGTCCGGCTTCCGACGCTCTGCTGAAGGTCGGCAGGTTCTTCACGCGGTGGGAGGAGACATCCGACGGGCGTGCCGTGTTCCGTGAGGGCGGGCGCGAAGGAGACGCGTTCTACCGCGAGCGCTGGAGCCACGACAAGGTCGTCCGTTCGACGCACGGCGTCAACTGCACGGGCTCGTGCTCGTGGAAGGTCTACGTCAAAGACGGCATCATCACGTGGGAGGCGCAGCAGACCGACTACCCGTCGGTCGGCCCCGATCGCCCTGAATACGAGCCCCGCGGTTGCCCCCGCGGGGCTGCTTTTTCGTGGTACACCTACTCGCCGACGCGCGTGCGCTACCCGTACGTGCGCGGTGTTCTGCTCGAGGAGTACCGCAGAGCGAAGGCGCGCACGGGCGATCCCGTCCTCGCCTTCGGCGAAGTGACGAAAGATCCCGAGACCCGGCAGGAGTACCAGCGCGCGCGGGGCAAGGGCGGTCTCGTACGGGCATCGTGGCGCGAGGCGGTCGAGCTCGTGGCGGCCGGTTACGTCCACACGATCAAGGAGTACGGTCCCGACCGGGTCGCCGGGTTCTCGCCGATCCCCGCCATGTCGATGGTGTCGCACTGCATCGGCACGCGATTCACCCAGCTCGTCGGCGGCGTCATGACGTCGTTCTACGACTGGTACGCCGATCTGCCGGTCGCCAGCCCCCAGGTGTTCGGCGACCAGACCGACGTGCCCGAGTCGGGTGACTGGTGGGATGCCACCTACCTCATGATGTGGGGCTCGAACGTGCCCGTCACGCGCACCCCCGACGCGCACTGGATGGCCGAAGTGCGCTACCGCGGCACGAAGGTCGTGACGGTCTCGCCCGACTACGCCGACAACACGAAGTTCGCCGACGAGTGGCTGCCCTGCCAGGCGGGCACCGACGCGGCGCTGGCGATGGCGATGGGGCACGTGATCCTCAAGGAGCGCTACGTCGACCAGCGCGTGCCGTTCTTCGTCGACTTCGCCCGCACCTACACCGACCTGCCGCACCTCATCACGCTCGTGCCGCACGCGAGCGGCGGTCTCGTGCCCGGCAAGTTCCTCACGGCCGCCGACCTCGGCGAGACGGCGCCCGAGGACGCCTGGAAGACGGTCGTGCTGGATGCCGCGTTGGGCGAGCCGCGCGTGCCGAACGGCTCGCTGGGGTTCCGCTATGCCGAGTCGGGCGAAGGCCGGTGGAACCTCGACCTCGGCGACGTGCTGCCGGCGCTGTCGGTGCGCGACGCGAAGGTCGCGGAAGAGCCCACCGAGGTGCTCTTCCCCCGGTTCGACGCCCCCGACGGCTCGGGCGACGTGCTGCGCCGCGGAGTGCCGGCGACCCGGGTGAACGGCGTGCTCGTGACGACGGTGCTCGACCTCATGCTCGGGCAGTACGGCGTCGGCCGCGACGGGCTGCCGGGCGACTGGCCGACGGGCTACGACGACGCCTCGACCCCCTACACCCCCGCGTGGCAGGAGGACATCACGGGCGTTCCCGCCGAGGCGTGCACGCGCATCGCGCGCGAGCTCGCGCAGAACTCGGCCGAGTCCAACGGCCGCACGATGATCATCATGGGCGCCGGGATCTGCCAGTGGTTCCACGGCGACGCGACGTATCGGTCGATCCTCGCGCTGCTGATCCTCACCGGCGCGATGGGGCGCAACGGCGGCGGATGGGCCCACTACGTCGGCCAGGAGAAGTGCCGCCCCATCACGGGCTGGCTGTCGCTCGCGAACGCCCTGGACTGGGCGCGCCCGCCGCGCACGATGATCGGCACGGCCTACTGGTACATGCACACCGACCAGTGGCGCTTCGACGGATACGCCGCGGATGCGCTGGCCTCACCGCTGCACGAGGGCAACCTCACCGGCATGCACACCGCGGACACGATCGCGCAGTCCGCGCGCCTGGGGTGGATGCCGTTCTATCCGCAGTACGACGCGAACCCGCTCGATCTGGCCGATGAGGCCGCTGCCGCCGTCGATGCGGGCGAAGCGAAGGATGCCGCATCCTATGTCTCGTCGCGGCTCGTCGACGGCACCCTCAAGACCGCGATCTCCGACATCGACGCGCCCTCGTCATGGCCCCGTCTGCTCACCCTGTGGCGGTCGAACCTGATGGGCTCATCGGCCAAGGGCAACGAGTACTTCCTCAAGCACCTGCTCGGCACCCACCACAACGTGATGGGCGCCGAAGAGGCGACCATCCGGCCGCAAGAGGTGGCCTGGCGCGACGAGGCCCCCGAGGGCAAGCTCGATCTGCTCGTCTCGGCCGACTTCCGCATGACGTCGACGACGCTGCTCTCCGACGTCGTCTTTCCCGCCGCCACCTGGTACGAGAAGCACGACCTGTCGTCGACCGACATGCACCCCTTCGTGCACGCCTTCACCCCCGCGATCGACCCGCCCTGGGAGGCGCGCAGCGACTTCGACCTGTTCCACGCGGTCGCGCGCGAATTCTCCGAGATGGCCAAGACGCACCTCGGTGTGCGCCGCGACATCGTGTCGGTGCCCGTCCAGCACGACACCCCCGGAGAGACGGCGCAGCCCGGTGGCGTCGTGCGCGATTGGGCGCGCGGTGAGGTTCCGCCGATCCCGGGCACGACGATGCCGGCGCTGGCTGTCGTCGAGCGCGACTACACGGCGGTCGCCGACAAGCTCGCGACGGTCGGACCGCTCGCCGACAGCGCCGGGTTCACGATCAAGAACGTCACCTACGACGTGTCGGCCGAGGTCGGACTCCTGGCGCAGAAGAACGGGGTCATGCTCGGCGGCGCGGGCGACGGGCGGCCCGCGATCGACACCGACGTCAAGATGGCCGAGGCGATCCTGGCATTCTCGGGCACGACCAACGGCGAACTCGCGGTGCAGGGCTTCACGACGCTCGAGAAGCGGGTCGGCAAGAAGCTGCACGATCTCGCCGAGGGGTCGGAGGAGAAGCGCATCACCTTCGCGATGACGCAGGCCGCTCCCATGCCCGTCATCACCTCACCGGAATGGTCGGGGTCCGAGACCGGCGGCCGGCGCTACGCCCCCTTCACCGTCAACATCGAGCGGCTCAAGCCCTTCCACACCCTGACGGGACGCATGCACTTCTACCTCGACCACGACTGGATGCGCGATCTCGGCGAAGCCCTGCCGATCTACCGACCACCGCTGGACATGCACCGCCTGTTCGGCGAGCCCAAGCTCGGGCCCGACGGACGTCAGCAGGTGGTCGTGCGCTATCTCACGCCGCACTCGAAGTGGTCGATCCATTCGGAGTACCAGGACAACCTGTTCATGCTGTCGCTCTCGCGCGGCGGGCCGACCGTGTGGATGAGCCCCGCGGATGCCGCGGCGATCGGCGCCGCCGACAACGAATGGGTCGAGTGCGTCAACTCCAACGGCGTTCTCGTCGCCCGCGCGATCGTCTCGCACCGAATGCCCGAAGGCGTCGTCTACGTGCATCACGCGCAGGAGCGCACGATCGACGTGCCGAAATCCGAGGCGACGGGCCGGCGCGGCGGCATCCACAATTCGGTGACGCGTTTGCTCGTGAAGCCGACGCACCTCATCGGCGCATACGCGCAGCTCTCGTACGCGTTCAACTACCTGGGCCCGACGGGCAACCAGCGCGACATGACGGCGACGATCCGCCGTCGCAGCCAGGAGGTGACCTACTGATGCGTGTCATGGCCCAGATGGGCATGGTGATGAACCTCGACAAGTGCATCGGATGCCACACCTGCTCGGTCACGTGCAAACAGGCCTGGACCAACCGGGCCGGCACCGAGTACGTGTGGTTCAACAACGTCGAGACCCGACCGGGGCAGGGGTATCCGCGACGGTACGAGGACCAGGAGACCTGGCGCGGCGGGTGGACCGTCACCAAGCGCGGACGCCTCAAGCTGCGCACGGGTTCCCGGCTCAGCCGGCTGCTCACGATCTTCTCGTCGCCCGTGCAGCCCAAGCTCGAGGACTACTACGAACCCTGGACGTACGACTACCGCACCCTCATCGATGCGCCGCTCGGCGACGATTTTCCCGTCGCGCGGCCGAAGTCTCTCATCACGGGCGAAGACACCCAGATAACGTGGTCGGCCAACTGGGACGACGACCTCGGCGGCGCGACCGAGATGGGCCATCTCGATCCGATGGTCGAGAAGGTGCGGCGCGAGTCCGAGGACAAGATCAAGTTCCAGTTCGAGCAGACGTTCATGTTCTACCTGCCGCGAATCTGCGAGCACTGTCTCAACCCGTCGTGCATGGCGTCGTGCCCGTCGGGGGCGATCTACAAGCGCAGCGAAGACGGCATCGTGCTCGTCGATCAGGACCGCTGCCGCGGCTGGCGCATGTGCATCACGGGCTGCCCGTACAAGAAGATCTACTTCAACCACAAGACCGGCAAAGCCGAGAAGTGCACCCTGTGCTATCCGCGGCTCGAGGTGGGCCTGCCGACGGTGTGCTCCGAGACGTGCGTGGGGCGCCTGCGATACCTCGGGCTCTTCCTCTACGACGCCGACCGGGTCACCGCCGCCGCCGCGACCCCCGACGAACGCGACCTGTACGAAGCGCAGCTCGATCTCATACTCGACCCCGACGACCCCGAGGTCATCGCGCAGGCTCGCGCAGACGGGATCCCCGACGACTGGATGGATGCCGCGCGCCGATCCCCCGTCTACATCCTCGCCAAGAAGCACAAGGTCGCGCTGCCCCTTCACCCCGAGTACCGCACGATGCCGATGGTCTGGTACATCCCGCCGCTGTCGCCCATCGTCGACCTGCTGAGCGAGCAGGGCCACGACGCCGAGTCGGCCGGCACCCTGTTCGGCGCGATCGAGGCGCTGCGGATCCCGGTCGAATACCTCGCCGAGATGTTCACCGCCGGCGACACCGCCGTCGTGACGGAGGTGCTGCGCAAGCTCGCCGCGATGCGCGCGTACCTGCGCGACATGACGCTCGAGCGCGAACTCGACGAGTCGATCCCCGCGTCGGTCGGCATGGACGGCGAATCGATCTACGCGATGTACCGGCTGCTGGCGATCGCGAAATACGAGGACCGGTACGTCATTCCCACGGCCCACTACGAGCAGGCGCACGAGCTCGAGGAGCTCGGCTGCTCGCTCGACTTCGACGGCGGCCCGTACGAGAGCGCGTCGGGACCGTTCGGCGAGGCGAGCGGCCTGCCGACCCCCGTCGCGGTCGAGACCTTCCAGGCGCTGCAGGAGCGACAGACCTCCGGCGCGATGGCCAGCGGCGAACAGCTGCGCGGTCGCGTCAACCTGCTCAACTGGGACGGCAACGGCAGCCCCGACGGGCTGTTCCCCGAGCGCGGCGCCGACGGCGGGACGCCGACATGAATCGCGCCGTCGTCTATCAGGCCGCCTCGATCGTGCTGAGCTATCCCGACGACGACATCCTCGCCCTGCGGGAGGTCGTGCGCCGCGCGCTCGACGAGTCGGCGCGGGGTGCATCCGCCTCCTTCGCTCCCCTGCTGGAGTGGTGGGATGCCTCGACGCCCGAGGCCGTGCAGACCTCCTATGTCGACACGTTCGACATGTCCAAGCGGCACGCGCTGTACCTGTCGTACTGGACCGACGGCGACACGCGTCGGCGCGGACAGGTTCTCGCCGACCTCAAGCGCCGCTTCCGTGAGCAGGGCCTGGAGATCTCGGGCACGGGCGAGCTGCCCGATCACGTGCCCCTCGTGCTGGAATTCGCCGGCAGCAGGCCCGAAGCGGGGGCAGCGCTTCTGCAGGAGTACCGCGCGAGCCTCGAGCTCATCCGCCTCGCCCTCGCCGAGCGCGCATCACCGTATGCGGGCGTCGTCGCGGCGGTCTGCGCGACGCTGCCCGGACGGTCGCCGCAGGACCGGCAGCAGGCGATGGCGATGGCCGCCCAGGGCCCGCCGACGGAGACCGTGGGCTTGGACGCGTACGACCCGAGACTCCTGCCGATGGCGAGCGGAGGGCGCTGATGGATCTGTTCCTGTGGGGCATCCTGCCGTACATCATGGTGGCGATCCTCGTCGGCGGCCTGATCTGGCGCTACCGCTACGACCAGTTCGGCTGGACGACCCGCTCCTCGGAGCTGTACGAATCGCGGCTGCTGCGAATCGGGTCGCCGCTGTTCCACTTCGGCATCCTCGTCGTCGTGATCGGCCACGTGATCGGGCTGGTCATCCCCGAGTCCTGGACAGCGGCGGCCGGCGTGACCGAGGACACGTACCACGTCGTCGCCCTCAGTCTGGGCGGCGTCGCGGGCTTCGCGACGTTCGTGGGCATCGGCATCCTCATCTACCGGCGCCGCACGACGGGGCCCGTCTTCATGGCCACGACGAAGAACGACAAGCTGATGTACGTCGTGCTCCTCGCGGCGATCGTCGCCGGGCTCGCGACGACCGTCATCAGCGTCTTCGACCCGCATCCCGACCAGAACTACCGCGAGACGGTGTCGCCCTGGTTCCGGTCGCTGTTCGTCTTCCAACCGCAGATCGAGGCGATGGCGGCTGCGCCCTTCGCGTTCCACCTGCACACGCTCATCGGCATGGCGCTGTTCATCATCTGGCCCTTCACGCGGCTCGTGCACGCCTTCACCGCACCCGTGCACTATCTCTTCCGCCCCTACATCGTCTACCGCTCCCGAGATGCACGCCCGACGACCGCGGGCGCGACGAAACGCGCCTGGGCGCCCATCGGGACCCCCGATCGCGGCGAGCGCCGACCGAGCCGACGGAGACGTCGATGAGCGCCCCGGCGCCCGCCGCCGACGCGCTGCCCGGCCGCGGGCGCAACCTGGGACTGGCGCTGCTGGCCTTCACGATGACCTTCTGGGCCTGGAACATCATCGGCCCGCTCGGGGTGAGGTACGCCGACGAGCTCGACCTCACCCCGACGCAGCTGTCGGTCCTCATCGCGACCCCCGTGCTCGTCGGGTCGCTGGGGCGCATCGTCACGGGTGCTCTGACCGATCGCTTCGGCGGCCGCGCCATGTTCACGATCTTCACCGCGATCTCGGCCGTCCCCGTGCTGCTGGTGCTGTGGGCGGGCGAGTCCGGCTCGTACGCCCTGCTCATCGTCGTCGGCTTCGTGCTCGGCATCGCCGGGACCACGTTCGCGATCGGCATCCCGTTCGTCAACGCGTGGTATCCGCCCGCCAAACGCGGCTACGCGACGGGCCTGTTCGGCGCGGGAATGGGCGGCACGGCCCTGTCGGCGTTCTTCACACCGCGGATGGTGCAGTGGTGGGGATACACCGCGACGCACATCGCGATCGCGGGCGCGCTGCTCGTCGTCGCCGTCATCGTGTGGTTCGGGATGAAGGACTCCCCCGCGTGGAAACCCAATCGCGACCGCGTCGTGCCCAAGCTCGCGGGTGCCGGCAAGCTCGCCGTCACCTGGCAGATGGCCTTCCTGTACGCCGTGACGTTCGGCGGCTTCGTCGCCTTCTCGACCTATCTGCCGACCTACCTCAAAGAGGTGTACGGCTTCGACCTCGCCGACGCGGGTGCGCGCACGGCGGGATTCGCGATCGCCGCCGTCGTCGCGCGTCCCATCGGCGGATGGCTCTCGGACCGGATCGGTCCCGCCACGATCCTGGGCATCTCGCTCGGCGGCGCGGCCGTCATGGCGGTCGTCATCTCGCTCAAACCTCCTCCCGAGCTGCTCGCCGGGGCGACCTTCGTCGGGATGGCGGTCTTCCTGGGGCTGGGGACCGGAGCCGTGTTCACGTGGGTCGCGCAGCGGGCTCCCGCCGAGCGCGTCGGATCCGTGACCGGCATCGTCGGGGCGGCGGGCGGCCTCGGCGGCTACTTCCCGCCGCTGGTGATGGGTGCGACGTACGACACGGCGACGCACAGCTATACGACGGGACTCCTGCTGCTGTGCGCGACGGCGATCGTGGCGCTCGCCTTCACGATCTTCCTCGGAGCCCGCTCGCGGCAGCGTCGTCCCTGAGCGATCGGCGTCAACGGCCGAGCATGCGCAGTTGCAGCATCGCGGTGAACCGCGCATCAGCGTCGCCGAGGTCGAGCCGGCCGACCTCGGCAGCCTTGCGCAGCCGGTAGCGGAACGTGTTGGGATGCACGAACATCGTCGCCGCCGCACGCCCGACGTCACCGAAGTGGTCCAGCCACGCACTCAGGGTCGCGACGAGGTGGCCGCCCGCGCGATCATCGTGCTCGACCAGGCGCGCGACGGCGCCCGTCACGACGTCACCGCGCGCCGCGACGAGATCCCTCAACTCCAAGAGCAGCGATTCGGTCAGCACATCCGCCATGCGCGCGACGAGGCGCACGGGGCGGTCATCGGACGGCGGATGCTGCTCGCGGAGCACCCGCAGCACGCGCTGTGCCGCGGCGCGCGACCGCGCGACACCGGCGATGTCGTCGGCGCACGGGCCGACGGCGATGACGGCCGGCATGCGCGTGCCCACGCGCTCGAGGAAATCCCGGGCGATCCGCACGGCGCGCACCTGGTCGTCATCGCCCGCGACGGGGAGCAGACCGTAGACGGTGTCGCCCACGAGCGCCGCGGCCGAGCCCGGCCGCACCGCCGACAGGTGCACGGCGAGCGCATCGGCGAAGCGCTCCCGGTCGGCGAGGAGCTGCTGGTCATCCCGTGACGCCCCGTTCGGCGTCGCCGCCGTGAGGGATGCCGCCACGACGCTGACCGGCTCGCCCGCCAGACTCAAGCGCGCGAGGGCGTCACGCGCACCGGCGCCGCCCTCGAGCGCCGTGCTCACGAGCTCGGCGCGCAGGCGCCGCTGCACGTCGGCGCCCGCGCGCACGCGCAGCAGATGGAGCGCCACGAGCTTCGCCGCATCGCGCAGGGTCGCGACGCGCTCGTCGGTGAGCGGCCCGTCCATCGCCGCCCAGATCGAGCCGAGCATCTCATCGCCCGCGCGCACGGCGATCGCGACGCGCTGCGTCGTGACGCCCTCTCCGAGCTGGATCGGATCGATCACGACGGGATGGTCGTGACGGTACAGCTCGCGGAACACCCCGAGCTCGGTCAGCGTCCGGGCGTAGCGCTCGGGCACCTGGCGCCCGATGATCGTCTCGGCGCGCGAGGGGTCGGCCTCGTCCTGTCGTCCCGAGAAGGCGAGCACACGCGATGAGCGGTCTTCGATCGTGATGGGGGCGTCGAGCAGTGCCGCGATGGCGTTCGCGACCGCGAAGAGGTCCCCTGAAGGAAGCCCGCCAAGCGATTCGATCTGCTCTTCGCCGACGTCGTCTTCGGCCAGGAGCGACCGCAGCAGGGCCGCGAGCTGCGTCCAGGTCGCACCGCGCGCCAATCCGAGCAGCGTGACGCCCCGTCGATCCGCCGCGGCGCGCACGGCGTCGGTCACCGGAACGGGTGAACGCACGACGACGGCCGCGATCGAGCGCGGCGCGAGGTCGTCGAGCAGCGCCGTCAGGCCCGCGGCATCCTGGATACCGATCCCCAGAACGATCGCGTGCTCGGGGTAGACGGGTTCGTCGGCGGGGTCATGGATGACGACACCTCCGACGAGCCGCGCCGCGTCGATGCCGCCGTGCGCGATCTCGAGCAGCGTGATGCCGAGGTCGTCGTAGATGCGGCCGAGACTGGACCGCGCGAAGCCGTGCTCCGGAGCGGATGTCATGAGCGGGAGCATATCCGTCTCAGAGGGGAAGCCACTCCGTGTGGGTCGTGAGCTCGTCGAGCACGTCGGTCAGCGGGGCGACGCCGAGACCCGGCCCGTCGGGCACCGCGAGGTGCCCATCCTGCATGACGAACGGCTCGGTGATGTCGGTCCGGTAGAACCGGTCGCTCGCCGAGACATCACCGGGAAGCGTGAAGCCCGGCAGCGACGCGAGCGCGATGTTCGCTGCGCGCCCGAGACCCGATTCGACCATGCCGCCGCACCAGACCGGCACGCCGTGAGCCGCCGCCAGATCGTGGATGCGGCGCGCCTCGAGGTAGCCTCCAACACGGCCGGGCTTGATGTTGATGATGCTCGTCGCGCCGAGCCGGATCGCCGCCGCCGCGGTCTGCGCCGACGTGATCGACTCGTCGAGACAGATCGGGGTGCGCACGATCTTCGCGAGGTCGGCGTGGCCCAGCACGTCTTCCTCTTCGAGCGGCTGCTCGATCAGCAGCAGGTCGAAGTCGTCGAGCTTCGCGAGGTGGCGTGCGTCGCGCAGGGTGTACGCCGTGTTGGCGTCGACCTGCAGCAGCACGTCGTCGCCGAACCTCTCGCGCACGGCACGCACGACGTCGACGTCCCACCCCGGCTCGATCTTGAGCTTGATCCGCACGTACCCCTCGTCGAGGTACCCGCCGACCGCTTCGAGCAACTCGGGAGTGGAGTCCATGATCCCCACCGACACCCCGCACGGCACCGTGTCGGTGATCGAGCCGAGCTCGCGGGCGAAGGACCGACCCTCGCCGCGCAGCTCGGCATCGAGCACGGCCATCTCGATCGCGGCCTTCGCCATGCGGTGACCCTTGAAGCGGTGCAGCGCCGCCGCGACGCCGTTCGCATCGCGGACGCGCGCGACAGCGGGCAGGAAGAACCGCTTCATGACGTCGACGGCACCCTCGGTGTACTCGGGCGAGTACACGGGGTCGGGAAGCGTGACGCATTCGCCCCATCCCTCGGCGGCATCCGTCACGGCCCGCACGAGCAGGATGTCGCGCTCGGTCTGCGTTCCGAAGGACGTGCGGAACGGCGAGACGAGCGGCATCGCGACGCGTCTCAGCTCGAAGCCCTCGATCTTCATCGGCTGTCTCCTTCTTTCACGATGTAGCCCGCCGCCCGGTCGTAGCCGACGATGCGTCCTCCTGCGGCGAGCAGCCCGGACAGCTGCTCCCGCACGTCTCGGCGCCACACGCGGGCCCGCGCCGGGTCGCTCGATCGCAGCTGCTCGATCCGCTCCGGCAGCGCCACGCTGACGTGCCCCGGTGCGCGCGGATCGATGCGCCGAGCGGATCCGGATGCCGCGGCCCGCACGACGTCGTCGTTCAGCTCCCACCGCACGAGCAGACGGTCGGTCTCGTCGTCGCCGTTGATGGCATCGGACATCGCCCCGTAGAAGTTCGGAAGGTACTCGAGGGGTCGCGCGCGCAGCTTCTCGACGTTGAAGTACGCGTTGCGCGAGATGAGCGGATCGAAGGTCCACTCGATCGCCTCGATGTCGCGCTCGAGCGCCCAGCCGCGCTGATGCAGTTTGAGCGCGAACCCGACCGAGCGACCGCCGTGCGGATCCCGCACGCCCGCGATGTGACTGTGCATCGCGTGCCGGTCGGGCGAGGCATGGAAGGCGACGGCCGCACCGATCAGCTCGTCGCCGTCGAACGCCCCGCCGATGTAGTTCCCCGCCTTCGCGAAGGCGCGCAGCAGCTCGGGCGCCATCGGCGGATTCTCGGCGCTTCGACCCCAGATGCCGCAGAGCAGTTCGACCACGGCGTGCTCCTCGGCGATGTTCGAGATCTCGCGCACCGTGACCCCCGCTGCCCGGGCGGCGGTGTGTGCCGCCGCCCGGGCGTCGCCCACGGTGTCATCGGCGTGCAGCAGATCGGTCACGATGGGCCCTCTTCCGTGTCCGAACGCAGCTCCTCGACGAGCTCGGCGAGCAGCAGGGTGCGCGGCACGAGGTCGGCGATCTGCACGTGCTCGTGCTCGGCGTGCGCTCCGCCGCCGACGGCGCCGAGACCGTCGAGGGTCGGCACGCCGACACCCGCGGTGAAGTTGCCGTCGCTGGCCCCTCCCACGGCGACCCCTTCGAGGGGCGCCAGGCCGAGGCGCTCGGCGGTCGCCTGCGCGAGCGCGAACAGACGAGCGGATGCCGCAGCCTCGAGCGGCGGACGGTTGATGCCGCCGTGCACCTGGACGTGCGCGCCCGGGACCGTCGGCACGAGCGCGCGCAGCGCAGCATCCACCCGTTCCTGCTCGAGAGCCGTTTGCGCACGGACATCGATCCAGAACGAGGCCCGAGCGGGCACCGTGTTGGTGGTCGTGCCGGAACCCGCGACCGTCGGGGTCACCGAGGTGCCGGCGGTCGCGTCGCCGAGGGCGGCGACGGCGAGCACCTGATGGGCGAGCTCGATCGTGGCGTTGACGCCCTTCTCGGGCTCGAGGCCCGCGTGGGCGCCGAGCCCGTCGACGGCGATCTCGTAGAGCGAGACGCCCTTGCGTGCGATCTTGAGGGCGCCGCCGTCGGCGGAGGCCTCGAGAACGAGCGCGGCGTGCGCGCCGACAGCGGATTCCTCGATGAGGCCGCGCGAGGTCGGCGAACCGAGCTCTTCGTCGCCCGTCACGAGCAGCGTCACGCCATCGCGATCGTCGAGGGCGGCCAGGGCGTGCAGTGCCATCGCGAGGCCCGTCTTCATGTCGAAGCATCCGGGTCCGCGCATCACTCCGTCGATCACCGAGAACGGCAGGCGTTCGAGCGTGCCGATCGGCCAGACCGTGTCGTGGTGCGCGACGACGAGCACGCGGGTCGAGTCGCCGAAGCGCCAGCGCACGTGCGTCACACCGTCGATCACGATCCGCTCCGCGGGAACGCCGAGGAGCTCTTCACCCACGGCGGCGACGACGTCGGCCGAGCGGGCGACGGCGGCGAGGTCGGCCGAGGGCGACTCGCACTCGACGAGTCGGCGGATCGAGGCGACGAGCGTGTCGACG
Organism: Microbacterium sp. NPDC055910; assembly: GCF_042271185.1. Classification (NCBI taxonomy): domain Bacteria; kingdom Bacillati; phylum Actinomycetota; class Actinomycetes; order Micrococcales; family Microbacteriaceae; genus Microbacterium; species Microbacterium sp. NPDC055910. The sequence goes on along the minus strand of NZ_JBHJZS010000023.1, from coordinate 27,852 downwards.
TCGGCGGGGGCGGTGATCATGCCTGTGTCCCGACCTTCTCACGGACCTCGGCGGACGCGGCCGGGGCGACGTCGCTCGAGACCTTCGGCGTCGCGCGCGCGCCGAAGTGCACGTACTCCTCACCCGTGGGCAGGGCATAGAAGGTCAGCGTCATCCAGGTCTGCGTCCCGGGTGCCCGCACGGCCCACAGTCGGTCGTCGAGTCCGACGAGGTCGTATTCCTCGACGGGGTCGGGCATCATCTCGGCGAGCGGACCGAGGGTCGTCGTGCGCAGCTTGGCACCGCCGTCGGCCTCGAGGATCTCCATGCGCACCGACGCCCGCTCGTACGTGCCGACGAGCGGGGTGATGTCGATGTCGAGCGGCTCGTCGGGCACCGACACGGGCGCCTTCATCTGCAGCCCCGAGAGTTCGGCGAAGATCTCGCGGTAGAGGTCCTCATAGAGGTCTCGCGTGTTGCCGCCGTTCGTGAGCAGCGTCACGGCGACGCCGGACTCGGGATGGATGCGCAGGAACGCCGCCTGTCCGAGCGTGTTGCCGTCGTGGCCGTAGAGACGCTCGCCGTTCCACTCGAAGCGGATCCAGCCGAGGCCCCACGAATCGCCGAGCACATGCTTGTCGGGCACCTCGGCGTGGAACTCGTTCATCGCGGCGACCGTGCGCTCGTCGAGCAGCCGCGTGCCGTCGGCGGCGAGGCCGCCCGCGAGGTGCAGGCGCGCGAAGGCGAGGACGTCCTCAGCACGTGCCGTGATGAGTCCGGCGGGGCCGACCGAACGCGGCAGCAGGAAGGCGGGCGTCACGATCTGCTCGCCGCCCGCGTCGACGTGGCCGACGGCGGCGCCGTAGAGGATCGCATCCTCGGGCAGCGTCACCGTGTGGGTGAGGCCGAGGGGCTCGTAGAGCAGCTCGCTGAGGGCCGCATCCCACGTCTTGCCCGTCACGACCTCGATGATCCGGCCGAGGATCGAGTACCCCGAGTTGCAGTACGACCAGGTCACGCCGAGGGGGTGGTTGCGGCCGGCCGTGTCGAGCGAGTCGACATACTTCTCGACGGCGTCGTCGCCGCGACCGGTGTCGGTGAAGATGTCGCCGTCGATGCCGCTCGTGTGAGTGAGCAGATGCCGGACGGTGACGCCGTCGGTCGTCTCGTCGTCGACGAGACGCACACCGGGAAGGATGTCGGCGACCTTCGTGTCGAGGTCGATCCTGCCCTCGTCGACGAGGCGCATGACGACGGTCGCCGTCCACACCTTCGAGATCGAGCCGATCTGGAAGATCGAGTCCTTCGTGACGGGTGCGACCTCGAGGTTCTTGTTGAGCGTGCCGTGCACGGCCGTGACGACCTCGTCGGCCCGGCCCTCGTGCATCCGCAGAATGCCCAGCTGCGCGCCGGGCACGTTGTGGCGCTTCGCGAGGGCGGTCAGCCGTCGTTCCCAGTGCCCCGCGTCGATCGCAGCCGGGCGGGGACCTGCGGCATCGCCGGCGTAGCGCTCGACCCAGTCGACGACACGCTCGTTGTAGTCGATGCGGTGGCTCGGACGCCCGAGGATCGGGAAGATGTGGCTGCCGCCGGGATAGAGCACGAGACGGGTCGGGATGCCGCGCTCGCGCAGCGCCGTGTGCCACTGGCGCGCCTGGCCGACGGGGCAGCGCAGGTCGTCATCGCCGTGCAGCACGAGCGTCGGCGTCGTGACGTTCTCGACCTGCGAGTAGGGCGACATCTCGGCGAGACGTTCGCGATCCGCGCTGCTCCACGGCATCGCCCCGATCTCGAAGACGTTGAGCAGGTGCGCGTCGTCGCTCGTTCCCCCCATACTCACGAGGTCGCTCACGACACCGCCCGCGACGGCGGCGGCGAAGCGGTCGTCGCGGCTCGTGAGATAGCACGTCATGAAGCCGCCGTAGCTGTAGCCGGTCACCGCGAGCCGCGCCGCGTCGACGACGCCCTCGGCGACGAGCTGGTCGATCGGCTCGAGGAAGTCGTTCGCGTCGCTCACGCCCCACGCGTCGTTGACGGCCGTGAAGAACTCCTCGCCGTACCCGTCGCTGCCGCGCGGATTGAGCATCAGGATGGTCCAGCCGCGTGCGGCGAGCACCTGGTGATACAGGTGCATGTCGTCGACGGCACCGTTCCACGCGTTGTGGGGGCCACCGTGCACGTCGACGAGGAGCGGCGTGGCACCGGACACCTCGGGGTCGCGCAGGATCCACCCCTGCACCCTCACGCCGTCGCCGATCTCGAACTCACGCGACTCCCGCACGAACAGCTCGACGCCCTCGGGTGCCGAGCCCTGCGCCGTCACGATCTCGTGCGTGCCGGTGGTGACCTCGAGCCGCACGATCTCGCCGAACGAGGCGGGCCCCGAGGCGGCGAAGGCCGCGACATCGCCGGCGACCGACAGACCCGCCACGACGATGCCGTCGCCGCCGTGGACGAGTCGGGGCTCACCACCCGTGAGCGCAACGGCATACAGGTGCGAGCATCCGCGGTCGCGCACGGCGAAGAGCACATCGCCCGATGCGGTCACCTGCGGAATCGCGCCGGGATACGCGGGGGCACCGGGCATGACGTTGCGATCGAGGGATGCCGCGAGTTCGACGGCATCGCCCGTGACGGCGTCCACGCGGTACAGCCGCGCGATGCCGACGGGCTCGGCCGCCCAGCCCACGACGACGAACTGCTCGCCGTCCGGCGTGTAGGAGACCGTCATGGCGCAGCCCTCGGCGAACCCGACGACCTTCGGCGCGGCGGCGGGGTCGGCCGGGTCGATGACGTGCACCGCCGCGCGGAAGACGAGGTCGCCCGCCCCTTCGGACGCCGCCGTGTACGCGATCCGCGAGCCGTCGGGCGACCACGCGGGGCTCATCGCCTGGGCGTCGGCCGATGTGAGCTGCCGCACATCGCCCGAGGCGAGGTCGAGAACGTGCACCTGCATCCGCATGCCGCGGAGGAATCCGGTGCCGTCGACCTCGTAGCCGACGCCGTCCGTCACGATGGGACTCGTCGAGCGCTCAGCGCGGTCGTCATCGGTCTCATCGCCGTGCGCCTCGAGCTCGACCGGCGCCACGAAAGCGATGCGGGTGCTGTCGGGCGAGAACACCGCGGAGCCGGCGCCGAGCGGCAGGTGCGTGCGCTGCTGCCCCTCTCCGCCGGCGACCGGCAGCGTCCACAGCTGGCCGTCGCGCAGGAAGGCGAGGGTCTGTCCGTCGGGCGAGAACACCGGCGCCGAGTCGGACGAGCCCTGCGTGAGGCGGCGGGCCGCGCCCGCGGCATCCGTCATCCACAGCGTCGTCGTCGGCCGGTCGGTGTCGCCGTCGACACCGGCGAGGACATAGGCGATGCGGTCGCCGCCGGGTGCGAGAGCGGGCTGGCTCGGGATGGTGAGGTCGAGCAAGTCGTCGATGCGGAGTCTGCGGGTCACGGGGTGCTCCTCGAAGGGTCGGGATGGGAACGGACTCGGCCGGGGATGGCGGCCAGAAGCTCGCGCGTGTACTCGTCGCGGGGGTGGGAGAGGACCTCAGCGGCCGGCCCCTCTTCGACGATACGGCCGCCGTGCATGACCGCGACGCGCGAGGCGACGTAGCGGACGACCGCGAGGTTGTGCGAGATGAACAGCATCGACAGCCCGAGCTCGGCCTGCAGTTCGCGGACGAGGTTCAGGATGGCGCCCTGGATCGAGACGTCCAGGGCCGAGGTGATCTCGTCGGCGATCAGCACGTCGGGTCGCCCCGCGAGGGCGCGCCCGATCGCGACGCGCTGCCGCTGGCCGCCGGACAGCTGCGACGGATAGGCACCGGCACGGGCGGGGTCGAGGTGCACGAGCTCGAGCAGTCGCTCCACCTCGAGACGCTGCGCCGCACGGGTCAGACCCCTCGGCAGGGTCTCGGCGATGCTCGCGCCGATCGTCATGCGGGGATCGAGCGACGAATAGGGATCCTGGAACACCATCTGCAGGGGCCGGCGGCCGCGGCGGACGTCGATCGGCCGTCCGTCGAGCAGGATGCGCCCCGCGTGCAGCGGGGTGAGACCCACCGACGCACGGGCGAGCGTGGATTTGCCCGAACCGGATTCGCCCACGAGGCCGAGCACTTCGCCGTCGGGCACCGTGAGGCTGACGTCGTCGACGGCGGTCGTCGCACCGCGGCCCGACCCGAAGCGCACCGAGACGGCGTCGAAGCGCAGCTCGCTCATACGACCGCCTCCTCGGCGTCGCGCACGGGATCCGTCACGACCGGCAGCGGCTCCCCGGCATGCCAGCACGCGACGCGGCGACCCGCCGCATCCGTCACGAGGTCGGGGTCGACCTCGCGACAGTGGTCGTCGGCCAAGGGGCATCGGGCGGCGAAGGCGCAGCCGGCAGGCACGAGCGCGGGGTCGACGGGTCGGCCGGCGACCGTCGCGAGAGGGCGATCGAGGTCGGTCTGCATGTCGGGGACGGCCGCGAGGAGGGCCCGCGTGTAGGGATGCTGCGCGTGCGACAGCTGCGCGGCGGGCAGGTCCTCGACGATGCGGCCGGCGTACATGACCAGCACGCGATCGCAGATCTCGGCGACGACCGACACGTCGTGGCTGATGAGCAGGATCGCGACGTCGTCGTCGTCCCGGATCGCGCGGAGCAGATCGAGCACCTGCCGCTGCACCGTCACGTCGAGGGCCGTGGTCGGCTCGTCCGCGATGATGAGCCGCGGACTGCCCATGAGTCCCATGCCGATCATCGCGCGCTGACGCATGCCACCGGAGAACTCATGAGGGTACTGGCGGGCGCGGTGCTCCGGGTCGGCGATCCGCACGGCACCCAGGCGGTCGACGGCGCGAGCGTGCGCTTCGCGGCGCGTCATGCCGTGGTGCTGCGTCGACAGTTCGGCGAGCTGACCGCCCATGCGCTTGGTCGGGTTGAAGCTCGTCATGGGGTCTTGGAAGACCATCGCGAGCGACGTGCCGAGCAGGCGTCGGTGATCGGCCGGTGCGCCGTCGAGCAGGTCCGCTCCGATGAACCGCAGAACGTCGGCGTCGACGACTCCGGGCGACTCGACCAGCTGCGCGATCGACAGTGCCGTCAGCGACTTGCCCGAGCCGGATTCGCCGACGATGCCGACGACCTCGCCCGCGCGCAGCGAGAAGGTGATGCCGCGCACGGGTCGGACGAGCCCGTGCTCGCCCGGGAACGTCACCGTGAGGTCGCGGACGGTGAGCACGTCGTCGGCCGGGACGGAGGCGGACGTCGCGGGCTTCGCGCGCCGCGGCTGCACGCTCGCGAGTTGCGCGACGATCCCCGAGGACTGGATACCGAGTGCACGCGCCGCCGCTTCACCCACGAGGTTGAACGCGAGGCCCGCGATCACGACAGCGAGGCCGGGCGCGAGCGCCGCGAGCGGATTGATGTAGATGCCCGACAGGCCCTCCATCATGAGCCGGCCCCAGTCGTACTCGGGCGGCTGGACGCCGAGGCCGAGGAAGGAGAGCCCGGCGAAGGCCAGCAGGCTTCCGCCGGCGCCGATCGTCGCGTTGACGATGAGCGGCTCGCCGATGTTGGGGAGGATGTGGCGGAAGAGCACGCGCACGCGACCGACCCCGCCGATGCGCGCCGCCGCGACGAAGTCGCGCGCCGCGATGCCCGCGACGAGCGTGTGGCACAGGCGCGCGAACGCCGGCGCCCCGGCCAGACCGATCGCGAGCGTGGCCCCGAACCATCCGGTGCCGAAGATGACGGCGAAGAAGAGCGCGAGGAGAAGACCCGGGAAGGCCACCGCGATGCCGACGAACCACGTCACGGCGCGCCCCGCACGGCCGAGGAGGAACGGCGCGACGCCCAGCAGAACGCCCGCCGTGACCGCGACGACGGTCGCCGTCAGGGCGAGCAGCACCGACAGCTGCGTCGCGACGAGCACGCGCAGCAGCAGGTCGCGACCGAGTCCGTCGGTTCCGATGGGATGCTGCGCCGACGGCCCCGCGAGGATGTTGTCGGTGTTCGTCACGTCGGCCTGCGCACCCCACAGCACGGGTGCGAGCACGGCGGTGAGCAGCACGACCGCGAGGAGGATCGCGGCCGTGAGGCCTAGGGGCGTGCCGAGCGTGCGGCGGACGGCGCGCATCAGTGCTCCGCCACCGTCGTGCGCGGGTCGAGCACCGCGAGGATCGCGTCGACGACCGTGTTGATGATGAGGACCCCCGCGCCGTAGACGAGCACCGTCGCCTGCACGACGGGGTAGTCCTTCATCTGGATGGACGACACGATCGTCGAGCCGAGACCCGGCCACGCGAAGACGTTCTCGACGAGAACCGTGCCGACGACGAGCGTGCCGAGCAGGAGGCCCGCGAGCGTGAGGGCAGCCGTCACGGCGTTCGGCAGCGCGTGACTGAGATAGATCCGCCACGCCGGCAGGCGCTTCGCCCGCGCCGTGCGGACGAAGTCCGCCTCGAGCACGCCGAGCATCTCGACGCGCACGATGCGCGCGAGCACGGCGGCGGGTCCGAGAGCCAGGGCGATGACGGGCAGGATGTAGGACTCGGGGCCCGTGCGGCCCGCGATCGGCAGCCAGCCGAGCGACACGCCGAAGACCGCGACGAGAGCGACGCCCAGGAGGAAGTCGGGGATCGCCGAGACGAAGACGCTCCCGGACGCGAAGCCCAGCTCGAGCTTGCGTCCGCGCCCGCGACGCGTCGCGACGGCCACCGCGACGCCGATCGGGATCGAAATGACGAGGGCGAAGAGGAACGCGAGGACGGCGAGGCTCGCGGTCGCCGGCAGACGCTGCGCGATGACGTCGACGACGGGGACGTTCGTCTGGATCGAGGTGCCGAAGTCGCCCGTGAAGACACCGCGGAAGTAGTTGACGTATTGCACGAGGAGCGGGTCGTTGAGCCCGAGCGCCTCACGACGGGCGGCGACGAGCTCGGCCGAGGCCGTCGGGCCGAGCGCAGCGCGCACCGGATCGCCGGGGATGAGGTGCACCATGAGGAACGCCGCCGTCATGAGCACCCACAGCGACACCACCAGTCGCCCCGTCCGGCGCAGGATGAACCGGAGCCAGCGATGATCGCGGGCTGGGCGCACCTCTGCGGCGGGCGGGGCGACGGCGGTGGTCATGCGGAGGGGTCCTTTCCGCGCCCGACCGGGTCCGACGCGTTCACGGGTTGATGTCAGCCGGCCAGCATCCGGATGCTGGTGGGGATGATCGTGTCGAGCTGATCGAACTGCACGCTCTTCCCGAAGGTCTTCACGACACTGTTCGCGAACGGCACGACATCGGCCGCACGATAGAGCTCGGCCTCGGCCTCGGCCCATGTGTCGCACCCGTCGATGCCCGGGATCGTCATCGCCTCGGCGACGCCCGCTTCGTACGCGTCGTTCTGGATGCCGGCGAAGTTGGTGCCCTCGGGAGCAGCCGGGCCCGACACGAAGCCGACGACCTGGTCGGGATTGTTGACGTTGAGCGGCACCCACGCGATGTCCCACGCGCCCGTGCCGAAGATCGCGTTCGTGAGGGTCGTCGAGTCATTCTGGGTCGGGCTGGCCTTGACGCCGATCTCTTCCCACGCCTTCGCCGCGAGCTCAGCGGCCGACGTGCCGCCCGTGCCCAGCGTGTTGGCGTAGAGGAAGGTGAACTCGAGTCGCTGACCATCCTTCTCACGCACGCCGTCGGACCCGAGTGTCCAGCCCGCGTCGTCGAGCATCGCGTTCGCCGCATCGACGTCGGTCTCGGGCAGGTTCCCCGTCACGGCGTCATATGTGCACGCCGAGGGAGCGACGATCGTGAGGCGCTTCGCGGGAGCGCCGGTGCCCCCGGTCAGCACTTTCTGCAGTTCAGCGAAATCGAGCGCCTGCGTGAGGGCCATCCGCACGGCGGGGTCGCTCGTCGCGTGCGCCTCGCCCTGGTTGTACCACTGCTCGCCGGTCAGGGCTTCGATGCTCGTCGAGAAGAGGTCTGCCGCCTCGAGGCGCTGCATGTCGGGGCCGACGATCTGCGCGGCGTTGATCTCGCCGGACATCACGAGGTTCGCCGCCGTCGTCTCGTTGGGGATGATGCGCGAGGTCACTGTCGCGGGCATCCCCAGCTCGGCTGTCGTCGCGCCCCCGGGACCCCACGTGTACCCCTCGCGGAGCTCATACGTGTAGTGATCGTTCGGCACCGCCTCGGTGAGCACGTATGGCCCGGTGCCGAACGTCTGCGTCGCGAGCTGACTGCGATCGGCCATGCCGGCATCGCAGACCATCGGCACGTTCGACAGCCCCTGCAGCACGAAGGGCGTCGATCCCGCCAGCGTCAGGGTCACGGTGCTGCCCTCGGCTTCGGCCGTCGACCCCGGAGGGTAGAACGACCCGAGGAACGGGCTCTGGTTCTCGGGGTCCGAGATCCAGTCCAGGTTCGCCACGACGGTGTCCGCGGTGAAGTCCGCGCCGTCCGCGCAGGTGATGCCGTCGTTCATGACGAAGGTCACCGTCTGGCCGTCGACATTCCATTCCTTCGCGAGCTGGCTGCCCACCGTGCCATCGGCGTCGACCGAGACCAGACTGTCGTAGGCGAAGACGCTCAGCTGGAACAGCGAGCTGACGGCGGATGCCTGCGGGTCGAGCGCGCCGGGATCGGCGACCTGCGCGAGGGTGAACGATGCTCCGTCGACGTACTCGCCTCCGTCGCTGGGCTGTCCCCCGCCCCCGCCCGAGCAGGCGGTGAGGGCGGCGACGGCGAGTAGTGCTGTGGCGGCGGTCAGCGCCGGCCTGGTGAAGGCGGTCATGCGGTTCTCCTGGAGTGTCGGGCGGTGTCGTGCTTTCGGTGTCAGTCCGCGCGGCTCATCGCGCGGCCGTAGTGCAGGTACTTCCGGCGACCTGAGCCGTCATCGCCGAGGAACGTGTAGACCATGTGCATGTCCTTCATCGCGGGCTCGAGCGCGATGAGCGAATTGGCGGCGAGCCCGACGATCTCGACGCGCTGGGGCTTCTCACCCATCTCGGCGGCGAGCCCCTTGGGCGTCGTGTCCATCCACAGGCGGCCGTCGTCGTCGACGCTCACGCTCATGTCGAACGTCGAGTTCGAGAAGGCGCCGACGAACGGGGCGGGATCGACGGCCAGCGGCTCGGCGGGCGGCAGCGGGAACCCGTGCAGCTCAGCGCCCGCGGCATCCTTCACGATGCGTCCCACGACCGCGTTGAACAGTCCCATCACGTCGCCGCCGTTGGTGAGCAGCGCCACGGCGATCCCCGCCTCGGGCAAGACGCGCAGGAACGATGATTGGCCGATCGTGCCACCGTCGTGGCCGACGATGCGCGGTGCCCTGTCGGCGAAGATCTCCCAGCCGAGCCCCCACGCGTCGCCCATGCCGGTGACGAGCGGAAGGTCGACGTGCGTGTCCTGCATGGCGCGGACGGATGCCTCGGCCAGCACGCGCGTGCCGTCTGCGGCGGCCCCGCCCTCGATGTGCATACGCGCGAACGCCACGAGGTCGCGCGCCCGCATCGCGAGCATCGATCCCGCCGGCTCGTTCGACTTCGCGAGGGCCCACACCGGCGCGGGCGTCTCGACGCCGTCCTCGCCCGGACCGACGTGACCGACGGCGACGCGGTGCAGGATCGCCTCGTACGCGCTCGGCGCCGTGTGAGTGAGACCCAGCGGCGCCACGAGGTGCTGCATGAGCGCGGCCTCCCAGGTCGTCTCGCGCAGCACCTCGATGAGGCGGCCGAGCACGATGTAGCCGGCGTTGTTGTAGGCGAAGAGCTCCCCGGGAGCGAAGACCTGCGGCAGCTCGGCGAGCGTCGCGACGTACTTCTCGATCGCGTCGTCTCCGCGGCCGGTGTCGGTGAAGACGTCACCCTCGAAGCCCGCCTGATGGCTCAGAAGCTGCCGCGTCGTGATCGCCGAGGCCGCGCCCTCGTCAGCGATCCGGAAGTCGGGCAGATAGTCGCGCACCGGGGCGTCGAGGTCGACAAGCCCCTCGTCCACGAGTTGCATGACGAGCGTCGCCGTCCACACCTTCGTGATCGATCCGATCTGGAAGACGGAGTCGGACGTCGCTTCGACACCCGTCGCCGTGCTCAGCACGCCGGCTGCGGCATCGATCACCTCGCCGTCCTTCAGCACGGCGACGGCGGCACCGGGCACTCCGTGCTCTGCCACGAGGCGAGCGAAGTCGGTGCGGAGGAAATCGGCGACATCGGCGATGTTCTGCATCCCCTCACCATAAGAACCGAAGCCGTCGCAGTTTTTGTTCAATCGGATGAAACTGACGCGGAGGATTGGTCCAGCTCACCCAAAGTCACGCAACGCGTCGACGGCCAGACGCGCAGCGACGCCGATCGCACGATCCACCTCGGGGCGATGACCCTCGAGCGAGTCCGCACGGGTGAACACGGCCACGGCGTAGACCCGGCCATCGGGGTACGTCACGGCTCCCACCTCGTTGCGGATCGCCGGAAGCGTGCCGGTCTTGCCTGCGACGCGCACGCCCGCCGGAAAGCCCGACGACAGTCGGTGGGGCCAGACCCGCTGCGCCATCGCGGCGCGCACGCGAGCGCACGCGTCGGGAGGTGCGGCGCGGTCGGTCCAGAGGGCGTCGATGAGCGTCGTCATCTCGCGCGGGGTCGACGATGTCGATCGCGTGGGATCGAGCGCCGAGAGGGCCCAGAGTCGCTCGGCGGGCTGCCGGCCCAGCGCCGCGTCGATGTCGGGGACGTCGCGCGGGATGCCCAGCTCGTCGACCATCGAGTCGATGATGTCCTCGCAGCATCCGTCGATCCGCGTGCCGGCCAGGCCGAGATCGGCGAGCACCCGATCGACGGCGGCCTGGCCGACACGATGGAAGAGAGCATCGGTGGCGGCGTTGTCGCTGAGGGTCAGCATGAGATGCGCCAGGTCGCGCCAGGTCAGTACGGCGTCGTCGCGGAGCCCGGCGAGCCCGACACCGCCACGGCGATAACGTGCGGTGATCGTCGTCTGCTCGTGCGGCAACAGCTCGCCCGCCGACACCGCGCGTTCGACCGCGACGGCGACGGGGATCTTGAACACCGACGCCAGCACGACTCGCGCGTCGGCCGAAACGTCGACCTCGGCTCCCGCACGGCTGCCCACGGGACGCGCGTGGAGGAAGCCCGAGACCCCCGCTTCGTCGAAAACGGTCCGGATGTCATCCTCGACGGTCATCGCTGCGCACCCGCGGGCGACTCCGTCCGCCGCAGCGTGCGGCCCTGCGTCTTCAGGCGGACGACGGCACCGTCTGCGCCGCGCTCGAACCGCCCGAAGACCGTCTGCGGCGCTTCGGGACGCACCACTTCGTCGCGCACCCCCGTGAACGCCAGGCGCAGCGGCGGCGGGAGCACCCGCTGCTCGTCGTCGGACGGCGAGGTGAAGAAGAACGTCGCGCGCAGCATTCCCTCGTCGGCGATGAGGTCGATCCCCCAGGTGCCTGCATCGAACCGTCCGCAGTAGGGCGCCAGCTCGCGCGGTTCTTGCGAGACCGCGGCGCGGGGCTCATCGGGCACGCGCCCGAGCAACGTGCGGAAGCACCATTCATCGACCGCGGCACCGAGCGCGCCGCCCGCCCCCGAGTTCGCGAGCACCGTGACGCCCAGCCCCTCGTCGGGAACGAGCGTCATCGTGGAGCGCTGGATGCCCGCGACGTTGCCGCCGTGGGTGACGGCGGTCGTGCCGTACTCCCGCACGAGGAGCCACGGGAGCCCCACCGCGTCGAACGGCACGGCGGCATCGGCCTGCGCCGTCTGCATCAAGCGACGCCGTTCCGGCGAGACGGGCGCCGAGACGGCGGCGGTGCCGTCGAGGTGGAACCGGAGGTATCGCGCCTGGTCGGCGATCGATGAGACGAGGCCGCCCTCGGGGAGCGCGGACCGGCCGAGACCCCACGTGTGCACGACGGTCGAGGCGCCGTCGGGTCCCACCTCGTGTCCGGCGACGTGGGGCCGGGAAAAGACATCCCACGGCAGGAACAGGCTCGATCCCATGCCGAGGGGCTCGAGCACGCGGCGGCGCACCACGATGTCGTAGTCGTCGCCGTCGACCACCTCGAGCAGACGACCGAGCAGCCGGAACCCGGCGTTGCTGTACGAGAAGCTCTCCCCCGGCGGCGCGTACTGCGGCAGTTCCCCGTACTGGGCGATGCTGCGCTCGAGAGCCGCACGCGACCAGTCGGACTCGTCGTCGGCGATGTCACCCTCGAAGCCGCCCGTGTGGGTGAGGAGGTGCCGCGGCGTCAGTGCCGCGAGTGCGCGCGAGCTGCTGAGCCGCAGCTCGGGCAGAAGGTCGGCGACGGGCCGGTCGAGGTCGAGACGCCCTTCCTCGACGAGAGCGAGCACCGTCGTCGCCGTCACCGTCTTGGTGGTCGAACCCGTCATGAAGAGCGTGTCGATCGTGACCGGAGCGGGGGCCGCGACGCTGGCGACGCCGGTCGTGAACAGTCGTTCGACACCGTCGTGCACCACCGCGACCGCCGCGCCGGGGATTCCGGCATCCTCGGCCGTGCGATCGATGAGCTCCTGGAGCGCCGCGAACGTGGCATCCATTGCATACACCTCGTATCCATTGTTGGAATCTGCCTCTTGATCAAGACTTGATCATGTCGATACAGTCTGTATCGAGGAGGCAAACCTTGGCAAGAGATCCCCGCGATGTGACTCGCGCACGAATACTCGAAGCGGCACGGCGCCTGTTTCTGGCACGCGGGTTCACCCGTGTGGCCATAGAGGATGTCGCGGCGAAGGCCGGCTACACGCGAGGAGCGGTCTACTCGAACTTCGCGAACAAGGGCGAGCTCTTCCTCGCGCTCGTGGACGAGCGGTTCGACAGGCAGCAGGACCGCTCGTCTTTCGTCGCACCCGCCACCGCGACGGCCGCACAGCGCGTGGACCTGCTGGCGCGCTGGCTCGCGGCGGAAGCATCGCAGACGCGCGAATGGCTGTCGGCCGAGGTCGAGTTCACCGCCTTCGCGTCCACCGATCCGGCGCTCAGCGTCCGGGTGATGCAGGCCCAGCGGGCGGGTCGCAGCGCTCTGGCCGAGCTGCTTGCCGAGCAGTGTCGCCTGATCGGCGTGACGCCGCCCCTCGCGGCCGACGATCTCGCCGCCGTCGTCACGAGCCTCATCCGAGGACTCACGATCGAATACCTCGTCGACCTGCACACCGACGTCGGGGGCCTGCTGGCAGCGACACTGCGCCGACTGCTGGGGGTGCCCGACGATTCCCCTGCCCCACCGAGAAAGGACTCCCCCGATGACCATCGACCGTGACGCCTGGCAGGCCAGGCTCGACGATCTCGCCTCCCCCGATTCCTTGCCCGGCCTGTCGCTCGGCATCCTGAGCGACGGCGAGGTGCACACGTTCGCCTCCGGGGTGCTCAACCTCGCGACCGCCGTCGACGCGACGCCCGACTCGGTCTTCCAGATCGGCTCGGTCACGAAGGCGTACACGGCGACGCTGCTGCTGATGCTCGCCGACGACGGCCTGCTGGACCTCGACGCACCGCTCGTGTCGGTCATGCCCGAGCTCGCCTGGGGCGATGCCGCCGCGCGAGAAGCGGTGACCGCCCGACACCTGCTCACGCATACGAGCGGCATCGACGGCGATCACTTCCTCGACCTCGGACGCGGCGAAGACGTGCTCGAGCGCTACGTCGCCACCTGCGGCGAACTCGCCCAGGTCTTCGCGCCGGGCGCGGCCTGGTCGTACAGCAACACCGGGTTCGCGATCGCGGGCCGACTCATCGAGAGGGTGACCGGCCTCACGTACGACGAGGCACTCGCCCAACGACTGCTGCGCCCTCTGGGGATGACGCACTCGTGCACGCTGCCCGAAGAGGCGCTGCGGCATCGAGCGGCGTTCGGCCACGTTCCGGGTGCCGACGGCCTCGAGCTGGCTCCCCTGGTCGCGACACCGCGGACCATGGGCTCGGCCGGAGGCCTCGCTGCATCCGCGGCCGACGTGCTCGCGTTCGCGCGCCTCTACCTCGACGGCGGCACGGGACCGGGCGGCGGGCGGCTGTTGTCCGAGAGCGCTGTCGCGGCGGCGTTCGCGCCCGCGGTGCGCGTGCCGGACCCGTCGCTCGCCGACGACTGGGGGCTCGGGTTCATGCTGCGCACGTGGGACGGCACCCGGATCACTGGCCACGACGGTGGCACGGTCGGACAGGGCGCGTCGCTGCGGATCCTGCCCGACCACGGCACCGCCGTCGTCGTGCTCGGAAACGGTCCGGGCCTCGGCGCCGCGATGGAGTCGCTGACCGCCACGGCGATCGAGGAGATCTGCGGCATCCGCCCTCCGGCACCGCTCGAGCCGAGCACCGGCGCGGCTGATGTGAGCGAATGGGCAGGTGTCTACGAGCGGGTCAACATGCGCATCGCCGTGTCGGATGCCCCATCGGGCGCCCCCGCGGTGCAGATCGACATCGGCGGGCTCGCGGCGGAGAGCCTCGGGCGCGACAGCTTCTCGGGCACGATCCGGCAGGCGGCCGACGGCACCTTCCTGACCGACGCCCTCGGCGCCTTCATGCCTATCGTGCCGTTCTCGCTCTCCGACGGCACACGCTGCCTGCACTTCGCGGGACGCGCGCAGCCCGAGGTGCGCTGACAACGACGACTCGACATGCCACGCTGGGGCCATGAAGGCCTGGCTCGTGCGTTTCGTGTCGCTCTACGTGTTCAACGTCGTCGTGCTGCTCATCGTCGGCATGCTGCTGTCCTCGGTGCGCGTCGGGTGGGCGGCCCTGTGGGCGGGCGTCGTGCTGACGGCCGCGACGATCTGGCTCAAACCCCTCGTCGGTCGGATGTTCCGCGGCGCCGCGGCGAAGTCGGCCGGTCAGCGCACGCGGCTCGGCGAGAAGCTCGTGCAGTTCGGGCTCGTGTTCGTCGTCGAGCTCATCGTGTGGATCCTCGTCGTCGTCCTCTCGGGCGTCAACGTGTCGGGCTGGTTCTGGGGCTGGGTCATCCCGCCCCTCGCCCTGCTGCTCGCCTGGGTCATCTACGACGCCGTCGACGACAAGATCGAGGCGCGCGCGGGGGCTCTCTACGACCGTGCGACCGGGGGTCGGGTCCGGTCAGCGGACGCGACCCCCGAAACGCCCGCCTCGGCGGCAGGCCGCCGCGAACTGAACGACGGCCTCACCGACGAGCAGCGGAAGATGCTCGACGGGCTCTGAATCGCCGCGGCGCCGCGGGTGCGGCCACGGGGTGGCGGGATCCGCTGGTCTGCTCTCGCGTCGTGGGCGGCGGGTGGCGGCCACGGGGTGCGGCATCCGCTGGTCTGCTCTCGCGCCGTGGGCGGCGGGTGGCGGCATCCGCTCGTGTCGACCTCGGAGAACCGCGCCAAGCTCGGACCCGCAAGCCCGTCCAGCCCGAACCCCGCGCGAGCCTCCGAACCCCGCGCGAACCTCCGAACTTCGCGAAGCCCCCACCCGACTCCACATCCCAGCCCCGGAGAATCGCGCCGCGGGCGGCAGGTGGCGGCATCCGCTCGTGTCGACCTCGGAGAACCGCGCCAAGCTCGGACCCGCAAGCCCGTCCAGTCCGAACTCGACGCGAGCCTCCGAACCCCGCGCCAACCTCCGAACTTCGCGTGACGCGCGACGCCTGACGCGCACGGTTGCGCATCTCGACCTCGGAGGTCGGCGCGAAGCTCGGACTCGCGCGGCCATCCCATCCGGACTCCGCGCGAAAGTCCGAACTTCGCGCGAAGCTCCGAACTTCGCGACCCGCACGCCGCGCGGTCAGGCCAGGGAGCGTTCGGCGGCCTCGACGACGTTCGTCATGAGCAGGGCGACCGTCATGGGCCCCACGCCCCCGGGGTTGGGTGAGAGGTAGCCGGCGACCTCGGCGACATCGGGATGCACATCGCCGTGGACCGTGCTCTTGCCCGTCTCGGGGTCGGTCTCCCGCGTCACGCCGACATCGAGCACGGCGGCCCCGGGCCTGACGTGCTCGGGCCGCACGATGTGCTTGACCCCCGCTGCCGCGACGATGACGTCGGCCTCGCGCAGGTGGCGGTCGAGGTCGGTCGTGCCGGTGTGGGTCAGGGTCACGGTCGCGTTGATGTCCCGGCGCGTCAGCAGCAGGCCGATCGAACGGCCGATCGTGACGCCGCGTCCGACGACGACGACGTGCTTGCCGTTCAGGTCGTAGTCGTTGCGCAGCAGCAGCTCGATGACGCCGCGGGGCGTGCACGGCAGGGGGGTCGTGATGGGCTTGTTGACGTTCAAGACGAGGCGCCCGAGGTTGGTCGGGTGCAGTCCGTCGGCGTCCTTCGCGGGGTCGATCCGCTCCAGGATCGCGTCGGTGTCGATGTGCTTCGGCAGCGGCAGCTGCACGATGTAGCCGTGGCACGCGGCATCCGCATTGAGGTCGTCGATGACGGCTTCGACGTCGGCCTGCGACGCGTCGGCGGGAAGCTCGATCTGGATCGAGTTCATGCCGATCGCCTCGGACTGACGGTGCTTCATGCCCACGTAGAGCTGCGACGCGGGGTCGGCGCCGACGAGCACGGTCGCGATGCCGGGCACGACGCCGCGCTCGCGCAACGCGTCGACGCGGCCCCTCAGCTCGTCCTTGATCGCCGCCGCCGCGGCCTTCCCGTCGAGTGTGTTCGCGGTCACTTCTGCGTCTCCATCAGGTCGAATTCGGCTCGCCCGCTCCGAGGATCGCCTCGAACCGTACCTTTCGCGGCGAACCCGACGCCCTCGACGTCTGTCTCGACGGAAAGGGTACGGTTCGGCGAAAGGCGCGGCGCCGGGCGGCTCCGGGCGGCTCCGGGCTACTGCTGCAGGTCGGGGTAGAGCGGGAACGCGGCGGTGAGGGCGGCGACGCGGGCGCGCAGCGCCTCGGTGTCGGCGTCCGGCAGCAGCGCGAGCGCGATGATGTCGGCGACCTCGGTGAACTCCGCATCGCCGAACCCGCGCGTCGCGAGCGCGGGCGTGCCGATGCGCAGACCCGACGTCACCATCGGCGGACGCGGGTCGTTCGGGACGGCGTTGCGGTTCACCGTGATGTGGATGTCGTGGAGCAGGTCTTCGGCCTGCTTGCCGTCGATCGCGGCGTCGCGCAGGTCGACGAGGACGAGGTGCACGTCGGTGCCGTCCGAGCGCAGCGTGATGCCGGCATCGGCGACGTCCTGCTGCATGAGCCGGTCGGCGAGGATCGCGGCCCCGCGCAGCACGCGCTCCTGACGCTCGGCGAACTCGGGGGTGCGGGCGAGCTTGAACGCCGTCGCCTTCGCGGCGATGACGTGCATGAGCGGACCGCCCTGCTGACCGGGGAAGACCGCCGAGTTGATCTTCTTCGCGATGTCGGGGTCGTTCGTGAGGATGAAGCCCGAGCGCGGACCGCCGATCGTCTTGTGCACGGTCGACGAGACGACGTGCGCGTGCGGCACGGGGTTCGGGTGAAGGCCCGCCGCGACGAGCCCCGCGAAGTGCGCCATGTCGACCCACAGGAGCGCCCCGACCTCGTCGGCGATCGCGCGGAACGCGGCGAAGTCGAGCTGGCGGGGGTAGGCCGACCAGCCCGCGATGATGACCTTCGGCTTGTGCTCGAGGGCGAGGCGGCGCACCTCGTCCATGTCGACGACGGACGTCTCGGGGTCGACGCCGTACGCGACGATGTTGTAGAGCCGGCCCGAGAAGTTGATCTTCATCCCGTGCGTCAGATGACCGCCGTGATCGAGCGACAGCCCGAGCAGCGTGTCGCCGGGGCGCGCGATCGCGTGCAGCACGGCGGCGTTCGCCGACGCGCCCGAGTGCGGCTGGACGTTGGCGAACTCCGAGCCGAACAGCTCCTTCGCCCGCTGGATCGCGAGCTCTTCGGCGACGTCGACCTCTTCGCATCCGCCGTAGTAGCGCCGGCCGGGGTACCCCTCGGCGTACTTGTTGGTGAGCACTGACCCCTGCGACTGGAGCACCGAGACGGGAACGAAGTTCTCGGATGCGATCATCTCGAGGTACCCGCGCTGTCGCTCGAGTTCGCGCTCGAGCACCTGCGCGATCTCGGGATCGACCTCGGCGAGCGGGGCGTTGAAGAACTGGTCGGTCATGACGGTCTCCTTGACTGCGGCAATCGGAGGGTTCGAAAGGTCACACATCGGCCCAGGCGTGCGGTCGAATGCCGTCGTCAGCCGCTCCCCGGTGGTGACCCACCTCAACGCCAGTCGCGACGCTCCGAGCATAACGGATGCCGCCGCCCGGCTTCATCGATCTGCACACGCACGGCGGCGGGGGCGCCGCGCACGAGGACGGGCCCGACGCGATCCGTGCCGCACGCCGGTTCCATCTCGGCCACGGCACGACGCGCGCCGTCGTCTCGCTCGTGACGGCTCCGCTCGATCGGATCGCCGAGCGGGCGGCCGTCGTCGCCGACCTGACCGGCTCGGAGCCGACCGTGCTGGGTGCGCACCTCGAGGGGCCGTTCCTCGCCCCCGACCACAAGGGCGCGCACGACGGGGCGCAGCTGCGGCATCCCGATGCGGACTCGGTCGCGCGCCTGCTCGATGCGGGGCGCGGCACGGTGCGCCAGGTGACGCTCGCCCCCGAGCTGCCGGGCGGTCTCGACGCCGTGCGCGCCGTCGTCGCCGCGGGCGCCGTGGCCGCCGTCGGGCACACGGGCGCCGATCTCGATCGCACCGCAGCGGCCTTCGCCGCGGGGGCGACGCTCCTCACCCACGCCTTCAACGCGATGCCGGGCCTGCACCACCGCGCGCCCGGTCCGGTCGGCGCCGCGACCCTCGATCCCCGCGTGACCCTCGAGCTGGTCGTCGACGGCCTGCACGTGCATGCCGAGGTCGTGCGCATCGCGTTCGCCGCGGCGCCGGGGCGCATCGCTCTCGTGACGGACGCCATGGCGGCGGCAGGGCAGCCCGATGGGCGCTACGAGATCGGCTCTCTCGCCGTCGACGTCGTCGGCGGCGCGGCCCGGCTCACCCGCGGCGGAGCGATCGCGGGTTCGACGCTCACCCAGGATGCCGCCTTGCGGCGCACGGTCGCCGCGGGCGTGCGCCTCGGAGACGCCGTCGCGGCTCTCACCACGACACCCGCACGCGTGCTCGGCCGCGACGACCTCGGTGCGCTCGAACCCGACCGGCTCGCCGATGCCGTGCTGCTCACGGGCGACTTCGAGGTCCGTGGCGTGTGGCTCGGCGGCCAGCGCGTCGAGACCGAGGAATGAGGCGGCCGCTGCATCCCCATGTGCAGCGGCCGCGACTCCCCCTGGCGAGACATCCGGCGGACTCGGAACCCCTCCCCCGAGCGGTTCTCCGAGTCCGCCTCCGGCTGCTCCGGACGGTTCGCCCATCGCGCCGTGCCCGGCTCCTGCCCCCCGACGGGAGTGCGGGCAATGTCTCTCACACCATGAGACGGGGGTCATGCCGATCTATTACGCGGGTTCCGGGAAATTCTTCTCCGCACCCGTCAGAAGGCTCATCCGGCGGCCGGAGAACAGGAGACAAACGGCCGTAGGGCGAGCAGAATGGGAAAGTCGCGTGATGATTCCCGTCTTCGCGCGTCTCATGAGTGGAAGGTGCTCGACCTTCCCTCAGCCACGTGGAGTCCGCATGACGATGAACGACACGCCCGGCGCCACCGAGCTCGGCGACGCCGACCTCGTGCTGCGCGCACGCTCGGGCGATGCGTCCGCGTTCGGCGAGCTGTGGCGGCGCCACTACCGGTCCGGTGTGACGGTCGCGCGTTCGGTCTCGTCGTCGCTCGATGCCGACGACCTCGTGCAAGAGGCCTACACGCGGATCTATCAGTCGATCCAGAAGGGCGGCGGACCGACCGGCTCGTTCCGCGCCTACCTGTTCACGAGCATCCGCAACACGGCGGCCGGTTGGGGACGCGCCCGCAAGGACACCGCCGTCGACGTCCTCGACACGGTCGAGGATCCGGCGACGACCGAGCAGGCGACGGATGAGGCCCTCGATCGCGGGCTCACGCACCAGGCATTCCGGAGCCTGCCGACGCGCTGGCAGGAGGTGCTCTGGTACTCCGAGATCGAGGGCATGAAACCCGCCGAGATCGCGCCGCTGCTCGGGTTGAAGGCGACCGCCGTCGCACAGCTGACGTTCCGTGCGCGCGAAGGCCTGCGCGAAGCCTGGATCCAAGCTCACCTGCGCTCGGTCACCGACGGCTCCCCCTGCCAGTGGACGATCGAGCGTCTCGGCGCGTACGCCCGCAGCAATCTGGGGCGCCGCGACCACGGCAAGCTCGAGTCGCACCTGGCGGAGTGCACGCGCTGCACGATCGTCGCGAGCGAGGCGAAAGAGGTGGGCAGTCGCCTGGCGCTCGTCCTGCTGCCGCTCACGATCGGCACCGCGGGTGCGGCCGGATACCTCGCCTCGCTGCAGGGCGGCGGTGCACCTCTCGTCGCCCTCGCCGCCATGCCCTCCACCGTCGTCGAAGGAGCCGTGACGATCGGCGGCTCGGGTGCCGCGACCCTCGCCCCCGCGGGATCGGCCGCCGGCAGCGGCGGGGCGCAGTCCCTGCTCGTGCCCGTCGGGCCGGCGAGCTCGGCAGCTTCGCTCGGCGGCTCGGCGTCGACGACGGCGGCAGTGACCTCGGGTGGCGCGGCAGCGGGAGTCGCCGGCGCGACGGTCACGGGCGGCGCCCTGTCCGGCATCGGCGCGATCACGGGGATCGCCGCCGCGAGCCTGCTCGTCGCAGGGTCGGTCGTGACGGCAGCCGTCATCGTGCCCGCCCTCACCTCGTCGCCCGTCTCGGCGCAGAATGCGATCGTGGAGACCGTCGCCGAAGCACCCGTCGACACCGACGAGCCCCTCGTGATCTCCACGCCCGCCCCCACTCCGTCCGCGCCGCTCACCGAGCCGACACCGCCCGCCGCGACCGTGCCGTCGCCGGATCCGCGCGAGACGGCACCGCGTCCGAGCGCTCCGCCCGTCCCGGCTCCGACGCCGCCCGCCGCGGACCCCGCGACGCCCACGCCGACACCGGCGCCGGATCCCGACCCCACCCCGACCCCGGATCCCGAACCGACCCCGACGCCGGATCCCGAGCCCACGCCCGATCCCGATCCCACGCCCGATCCCGAGCCGACCGACCCGCCCGAGCCCGTCCTTCCCGAGGGAACACCCGCGATCGACGACGTCTCGACGTGGTTCGAGGGCACGCGTCTGACGATCGGGTTCGACGTCACAGGAGACCCGGGCACGCAGGTGCACGTCACCTACAGCGGTGCGGATCGCGGCATCCTGACCCTCGACGGGGCCGGCGCCGCGCCCATGATCCTCCGCCCGACGGTCCTCGACCTGCTCATCGGTGCACGGCTCCAGCTCCAGTACATCGCGGGAGATCAGACCGGCCTCGTGCAGTCGTACAACGTGCAGGATCTCGTGTCGCTCGGCGACGGGCTCTGACCCGGCGAAGACAGCGCGGAGGACACCCGAGCGTAGACTGGAGCCCATGGCCGAGACCCCGTACGTGACGCCTCAGACGCCCGCCGCACCGGCGGCCGGAATGCGCACCCCGCTCTCCGGAATCGACGTGCTCGCGTTCCTCTGCCAGATCCTCGCGTTCGGCTCGCTCGCGTTCTGGGGCTTCGTCGCGTGGCCCTTCCCGTGGAACATCGTCGCCGGCATCGGCGCCCCCGCCCTCGCGATCCTCGTCTGGGCGTTGTTCGTCTCACCGCGCGCCGTCTTCGCCGTGCATCCCTTCGTGCGCGCCGTCGTCGAACTGCTCGTCTATGTCGCCGCGACGATCGCCTGGTGGAGCATGGACATGGCCTGGGTCGGCCTCGCCTTCGGCGTCGTCGCCGTCACGGTGGGCGTCTTCGCGGGCCGGCGGCGCTTGGCGTGACCGACCGCGCCGGTGTGCTCGCGCAGTTGCGCGCGGTGCTCGGCGATCGAGTCGACACGACGGATGCCGCGCGCGAAGCCGCGCGCGCCGACAAGTCCGGCCACGTGGCATCCGGAACGCCCCTCGCGGTCGTCCACGCGCGCAGCGTCGACGATGTGCAGCAGACCATGCGGATCGCGAACGCGACGGGCACGCCCGTCGTGACGCGCGGGGCCGGCACGGGACTCGCGGGCGCCGCGAACACGGGCGACGGTGAGATCGCGCTGTCCGTGCGCGGCATGGGACGCATCCTCGAAGTGCGCCCCGACGACCTCGTCGCCGTCGTCGAGCCGGGCATCCTCAACGCCGACCTCAACGACGCCCTCGCCGTCGAGGGACTGTGGTGGGCACCGGATCCGGCGAGCCGCGCGATCTCGACGGTCGGCGGCAACATCGCCACCGGCGCGGGCGGGCTTCTCTGCGCGAAGTACGGCGTCGTGCGCGATGCGGTCCTCGGTGTCGACGTCGTCCTCGCCGATGGGCGCTTCCTGCGGCTCGGACGACGCACCGTCAAGGGCGTCACGGGCCTCGACCTGACCTCGCTCATGATCGGGTCCGAGGGCACGCTCGGCGTCATCGTCGGTGCGACGCTCAAGCTGCGCCGTCTCGTGCCCGGCGAGGTGCGCACGATCGCCGCGACCTTCCCCGACGTGCGCGCCGCCGCGACGGCGTCGTCCGCCGTGACGGCCGCGGGACTGCAGCCTTCGATCATGGAGCTGATGGATGCCGCATCCCTCGCCGCCGTCCACGCGCTGCTGGCCCTCGCCGCGCCGACCCCCGGCGCCGCGCAGCTGACGATCCAGACCGACGGACCCGCGAGCGGCGATGAAGCCGCCGCCATCGCCGACGTACTGCGCGCCGCGGGCGGAGCCGTCGTGGTCTCCCGCGACCCCGAAGAGGGCGAGCGGCTGCTCGCGATCCGCCGCTCGATGCACCCCGCCATGGAGACGCTGGGCACGACGCTCATCGAGGACATCGCGGTTCCGCGCAGCGCCATGCCGGCGATGTTCGACGAGATCGCCCGTGTCGAGCGCGAGCACGGCGTCTCGATCCCGACGGTCGCCCACGCGGGCGACGGCAACCTGCACCCGAACTTCGTGTTCGACGGCCGACCCGACGAACACGGCATCGTCGAAGCCCCGCCCTCTATCTGGGATGCCGCCGACGACCTGTTCCGCGCGGCTCTGCGGCTCGGGGGCACGCTGACCGGCGAACACGGGGTGGGGGTGCTCAAGCGCCGCTGGCTCGCCGACGAACTCGGCGATGACCAGTGGCAGCTGCAGCGCGAGATCGCCCGCGTGTTCGATCCGCACGGCATCCTCAACCCCGGAAAGGTGTTCGACAGCTGAGCCGTCCACGGGCGTTTACCGAAACGTTAACGTCGTGGCGATCGGACCGCGCCCCGCGCGCCTGACACGCTCGGATACGATAGGGGGATATATCCGTTCAAGCCGGGGGGTTTCTGCGTGACGGATCTCGCGATCAAGCCTGGAGCCGAAGAGCCGACCAGCGCCGACGGCACGTCCGTCGATCCAGCTGAGTCGACGACCGCGGCGATTCCGCGCGCCGATGCCTCCGACCAGCCCGAGTGGGCTCCGCGCGACCCCGCGCCCAAGAAGAAGCACACGGGCATCTGGATCGGCGCCGGAGCCGGCACCCTCGCGGTCGCCCTCGTCGCGACGTCGCTCGTGCTCATCGCCCCGGGCACCTCCGTCGCGGGTGTGCCCGTCGGACTGCTCACATCGGGCGCGGCGACGGATGCCATCAACGAACGACTGGCCGAGACCGACGTGGTCCTGACCGGGGCCGGCGGCGACGTCGCGGTCAACGCACTGGATCTGGGCGCCACGGTCGAGGCCCGCGCTCTCGCCGACACGGCGTTCGCGGCGAGCCCGATGTGGAACGTCACGCAGTGGTTCCCCGAACCGATCGAGGCGTCGATCAGCATCGACCCCGAGATCGCGACGGCTGCGCTGCGCGCTGCGGCACCCGACCTCTACGTCGACCCGGTCGACGCGACACTCGCCTATGACGCCGAGAGCGTCAGCTTCATCACGACTCCCGCCGTCGAGGGCACCGGCGTCGACCTCGTCGAGCTCGGCGCGAGCCTCAACGCCGCGTTCGCCGAGGGTGAGACGACGGTCGCATTCGACCCGGTCGCCGCCCCCGTCGTCGCCGGCACCCCGACGTTCGTCGCCGAATCCGCCGCCGTCAAGCTCAACGGCGTCCTCGACACGGCCGGCTTCTACATCGGCGACGAGCGCACCGTGCCGATCACCCGCGAGCAGGTCGCCTCATGGCTCACCGTGACTCCGGGGCCGCGCGGCACGTTCGAGGTCGGTGTCGACGAGGCCGCCATCCAGGCCGTCGTCGATACGCTCCCCGCCGCGGTCAACCGCGAGGCGGCGAACGCGACGGTCGTCACCGATTCGGGGGGCGGCGTGCTCAATGAGCTGGCCACGGGCGTCGTGGGCCGCGAACTGGGCGATACGTCCGGCATCGCGGCGGCGTACGCCGAGCAGCTCGCGGCCGGCGAAGCCGCATTCGCCCTGCCGGTCACCGAGGTGCCGTTCGCGACGACGACACTCGCCCGCAACGTCGTGGTCGATCTCGGCGATCTGCGCACCTACCTCTACGAGAACGGCAACCTCGTCAACTCGTATCCCATCTCGGCCGGCAAGTCCTCGACGCCGACGTTCACCGGGTCGTTCCGCATCAACTGGAAGCGCAATATCCAGGACATGGGATGCTTCCCCGGAGCGCCGTACTGCACCGAGAACGTTCCGTGGGTGGCGTACTTCAACGGCGACCAGGCGTTCCACGGCGCCTACTGGCACAACAGCTTCGGTGCCGCGCACATCAGCAGCGGCTGCGTGAACATGCCCGTCGGCGCTGCCAAGTTCCTCTTCGACTGGGCGCCCGTGGGCACCGAGGTGCAGGTCCGCGCCTGACCGCCCCCGCATACGCCCCTGCCACGCGGCATCCGGTGTGAACGACGAAGGCCCTGCCCGCTGAGCGGACAGGGCCTTCGTGATCGGGCGGGTCAGATCCCGTCGATGATCGCGTTGAGCGTCGCAGACGGCCGCATGATGGCGGTCACGAGCTCGGTGTCGGGGCGGTAGTAGCCGCCGATCTCGGCGGGCGCGCCCTGCACGGCGAGCAGCTCCGCGACGATATCGTCTTCGGCCGACGCGAGTGCGTCGGCGACGGGTGCGAAGGCCGCGGCGAGCTCAGGGTCCGCCTGCTGGTTCGCGAGCTCCTGTGCCCAGTACAGCGCGAGGTAGAAGTGGCTGCCCCGGTTGTCGGTCGTGCCGAGCGCACGGCCCGGCGACTTGTCGTTCTCGAGGAAGGTCCCCGTCGCGGCGTCGAGCGTATCGGCGAGGACCTGCGCCTTGACGTTGCCCGTCACGGTCGCGAGGTGCTCGAGCGAGGCCGCGAGAGCGAAGAACTCGCCCAGCGAATCCCAGCGCAGGTAGTTCTCGGCCAGCAGCTGCTGCACGTGCTTGGGCGCCGATCCGCCGGCACCGGTCTCGAAGAGGCCGCCGCCCGCGAGGAGCGGCACGATCGAGAGCATCTTGGCGCTCGTGCCGACCTCGAGGATCGGGAAGAGGTCCGTGAGGTAGTCGCGCAGCACGTTGCCGGTCACCGAGATGGTGTCCTCGCCCTTGCGCAGCCGGTCCAGCGAATACCGGGTCGCCTCGGCGGGCGCGAGGATCTCGATCGTGAGGCCCGTCGTGTCGTGATCGGCGAGGTAGGTCTTCACCTTCTCGATGAGCGCGGCGTCGTGTGCGCGGTTCTCATCGAGCCAGAACACGGCCGGCGAGCCGGTCGCCCGCGCGCGCGTGACGGCGAGCTTGACCCAGTCGCGGATCGCGATGTCCTTCGTCTGCGTCGCGCGCCAGATGTCGCCCGCCTCGACCTCGTGCGAGAGCAGCACCTCGCCGGTGCCGCTGAGCACCTGGACCACGCCGGGCGCCTCGATCTCGAACGTCTTGTCGTGGCTGCCGTACTCCTCGGCCGCCTGGGCCATGAGACCGACGTTGGGCACCGTGCCGATCGTCGCGGGGTCGAGCGGGCCGCGCGCGATGACGTCTTCGATGACGGTCTGGTAGACCCCCGCGTAGGACGAGTCGGGGATGACCGCGAGCGTGTCCGCTTCGCCGCCGTCGGCGCCCCACAGCTTTCCTCCGTTGCGCACGAGCGCCGGCATCGACGCGTCGACGATGACGTCGGAGGGCACGTGCAGGTTCGTGATGCCCTTGTCGGAGTTGACGTAGGACAGCCGCGGGCCGTTCTCGAGGTCGGCCTTGACGGCGGCGGCGATCTCCTCGCCGCGCTCGAGGGCCGGCAGACCCGCGAGGATCGCACCGAGGCCGTCGTTCGGGCTCAACCCCGCCTGGGCGAGCTCGGCACCGTAGCGCTCGAAGACGTCGTCGAAGTAGGCCTTCACGACGTGGCCGAAGATGATCGGGTCGCTGACCTTCATCATCGTGGCCTTCAGGTGCACCGAGTAGAGCACGTCGTCGGCCTTGGCCGTCTCGAGCGTCTCGGCGAGGAAGGCGTCGAGCGCCTTGGCCGACAGGAAGGTCGCGTCGACGATCTCGCCGGGGAGCACCTTCAGGCCGGTCTTGAGCGGGGTCACGCTGCCGTCGGCGGCGACGTGCTGGATCGACAGCACATCGTCGGCTTCGATGAGGACCGACGTCTCGTTCGCCTTGAAGTCGTCGTGGCCGAGCGTCGCGACGCGCGTCTTGGATCCCTCGGCGAACGGCTTGTTGCGGTGCGGGTGCTTGCGCGCGTAGTTCTTCACCGACAGCGGCGCACGACGGTCGCTGTTGCCCTCGCGAAGCACGGGGTTCACCGCCGAGCCCTTGATGCGGTCGTACCGCGCGCGGACGTCCTTCTCTTCGAGCGTCGTGGCCTCGTCGGGGTAATCCGGGACGTCGTAGCCCTGGGCCTGGAGCTCGGCGATCGCGGCCTTCAGCTGCGGGATGGACGCCGAGATGTTCGGGAGCTTGATGATGTTGGCCTCGGGCAGCGTCGCGAGGCCACCGAGCTCGGCCAGGGCGTCACCGACCTGCTGCTCGGGCGCGAGCGCCTGCGGGAACGCCGCCAGGACACGGCCTGCCAGAGAGATGTCGCGCGTTTCGACGTCGACGCCCGCCCGGCCGGTGACGGCCTTGACGATCGGCAGGAACGATGCCGTCGCGAGCGCCGGAGCCTCGTCGGTGTAGGTGTAGATGATGGTCGAATCTGTCACCGGTCACGTCTTTCGTTCAGTCGGGATTCAGGTCTTCAGTCAAGATTCCAGGCTACCTCAAACCATCGAGATATCTCGATATCAAGATAATCTGCGCCGTCTTCGCACGGATGTGACGACGGATGCGTGACCCGCGACCGAGAATGCGGTTAGCCTGTCGTCTATGGGTGATCTGCGATTGGTCGAACTGTCAGCGGCGACGATCGTCGCCGTCAACAACATGTCCCTCAAGCCCGGCCAGGAGCAGTTCCTCGCGCCGGTGAGCTACGGGATCGCAGCGACCGTCGTGAATCCGCAGACGACGTGGCAGCGCGTCGTCCTCGACGGCGACGACGACGAGGTCGTCGGCTTCGTCAGCGCGAGCTTCGACCCCGAGGCGCCCATCGAGCACTTCCAGTCGATCCTGTGGCGCATCAACGTCGACGCCGATGACCAGGGCCGCGGCGTCGGCCGGTTCGCCGTCGAGCAGCTCCTCGAAGAGGCGCGCTCCCGCGGCATGGGCCGCGTCACGGTGATCTACGAAGCCGGCGAGGGCGGCCCCGAGGCGTTCTTCCGCCGCGTCGGCTTCACGCCCGTGGGCGAGACGGAGTACGGCGAGGTCATCGCCGAATTCGGCCTCTAGACCCGGCATCCCCCACTTCGCGAGACGGTCGTCGTCCGCGATCCTTTCGAGGACCCTTTCGGATGCCGGCACCCGGCCGCATCCGCCCGCCTCGGCGTGCCCCGATGTCCGCGCATACAAGACGAGGACGGGCCCCGGAGCATGTG
>NZ_JBHJZS010000022.1:0-52505 GCF_042271185.1 Microbacterium sp. NPDC055910 | reverse complement strand
GGCGCGGGCTGCTTACGCGGGGTACCCGGGGGGTTGATAACCGGGTCGCGGTGTTGGGGGGGGGGTGCGATCGCACCCCACCCCGGAGCGGTACCCGCTCGGCGCGATAGCCGAACGCGGGAACAGATCTCTATCCGAAGAAGCCGGCCCTCACCCGAGGGTCGGAATTCCGCTCAAAGAAGAGGAAACAATCCGCAATGAAGAAGATGACTGCCACCCGTGTGGGCGCGATGGCTTTCGGCACGCTGCTGCTGGCTTCGGCCGGTGCTGCTGTGGCCACCGCTGACGAGGTCGTCGATGACGGCTCGGTGAACATCAACGTCGAGGTCACCGACCGCTACCCCTCGGGCGTGCTCGCCATGAGCGTCGCCGCGAACGAGACCTCGCTCACCGAGCAGGACTCCGGCGACCCGCTGGTCCGCTCGTTCACCGGCACCCTGCCCACCGTGACCGTCACCGACACCCGCGCCGTCGTGCCCGACGCCGAGTGGTTCGTGCTCGGCACCGCCAGCGCGTTCACCTCCGGCACGAACACGATCGGCTCGGAGCACCTCGGCTGGTCGCCTCAGGTCACCGGTGACACCGATGGTGTCGTCCAGCCCGGTGGGGACGTCGATGGCGTGCTCGACGGTGACGTGGGACTCGTCGACGCCGAACTGCTCTACGTCAACACCGACCAGGGCGAGACCTACGACCAGGGCGCATGGTCGGCCACCGCCGACCTGACCCTCAAGGTCGCCGCGTCTGCTGCCGCCACCGGCAGCTACACCTCGGTGATGACGCTGTCGCTCTTCGAGTAAACCGTTTCACGCGAGAGGCCGTGCCCGCGGGTGCGGCCTCTCCGCGTGGATCCGATGACATCCTGAAGGACCGAGGCACGAAGGAACGATGGTGATGAGGCGAACGACGGCCGCGATCGTGGGGGCGCTCATGGTGCTCCCGCTGCTGGCAGCATGCTCCGGCGGCTCCGGCGACCCTGACCGGCCGCTGCAGGTCGCCGTCGGCGACGGCTCGCTGCGGGCCGTCGGCGACGATTGCGCCGGAACGGCCCCCTACCGGCACATCCACGCGGGTGCAGAGGTCGTGCTGACGGATGCCGCGGGCAACGAGGCGTTCCGAGCCACGCTCGCGCCCGGCACTGCGAGCGAGGCGAGCGACATCGACTTCGAGCAGACTCCCCGCATCCCCACGATCTGCGTCTTCACGCTCGATGCGGGCGATCTGGCCGGCGATGAGACCTACGATGTCGTGATCGGCGACAAGGCACACGGCTCGTTCACCTACCGCCCCGAGGCCGAGGGCATCCCCACGATCCTCATTCCCGAACCCGCCACGAAGGGCACGCCATGAAGCGGCGACTGACATTCCTCGCCGCCGGGGCGGCGCTCGCGCTCGCCCTGACGGGCTGCACCTCGACCTCGACGCTCGGCGGCGCCGACGCGCTCCCGGCGGGCACCGGCTCGTCGCAGGCGACGGCCCCCGAGGCGGTTCCCGCACCGTCGTTCACGGCCGCCCTCGCCGACGGCACCGAAATCGACTCCGCCGACCTGTTCACGGGCCGAGTCACCCTCGTGCAGTTCATGGCGAGCTGGTGCACGCAGTGCGTCGGCCAGGCGGAGCTGCTCACCGAGACGGCCGCGGATCTCGGCGATGACGTGCACGTCGTCTTCGTGTCGTCCGACAAGGACGACGAGGCGCTGCAGCAGTTCCTGCGCGACAATGCCGACGACGTCCCCGTCGTCATGGACGCGGACGGTCAGCTCTTCCACCGCTACGCCGTCGTCGAGCCGCCCGTGACGGCCGTGCTCGACTCGACGGGCGGCATCGTGCGCATGTGGCCCGGCGGCGCGACCGCCGAGCAGCTCGACGACGAGCTCGACGCCCTCCTGAAGTAGCGGCTCAGCGGCCGTTCTTCGGCGCCGCCGAGACGTCGATGCGCTCCTGCGCGCCGAGCGAGGACCACTCGCTCGTGACGCCCTTCGCCGCGTGCTCCGACGCGCGCACGGCGCGCTCGTCGGCCCACGCGTTGAGCACGTGACCGGAGTGGCCGCGCACGTGCTCGAGGACGACGTCGGGCAGGCCCGCCGTGCGGCGCGCATCACGCGCCACGATGAGCCGCTCGAGCAGGTCGACGTTCTTCGTCGGAGCCCCGCTAGACGTCTTCCAGCCGCGGCGACGGTGCCCGTCCATCCAGGTCGAGTAGGTGTCGATCGCGTAGCGGGAGTCGGCTTGCACGACGAGGTTCGCGACGTCGCGATGATCCTCGATGGCCTTGAGCAGGCCCAAGAGCTCGCCGATGTTGTTCGTGCCGACCGGCAACGAGCCGGCGGCCCAGTGGCCGTCCTCGCCGACCCACGCCCAGCCGGCGGGGCCGGGGTTGCCCTTGCAGGCGCCGTCGGTGGCCACGATGTAGCGGGATGCGTCGGTCACTCGGGCAAGGCTACCCGGCCCTCGCGGCGCCTCCGGCACGCGGGCTCTAGGCTGAACGCCGACGAGACAGAGAGGCGGCCGACATGCCGGCATCCGCGACGCGTTCCCGAATCGCGCTGATCGGATGCTGCCTCGTGCAGTTCGTCCTGAACCTCAACGGCTCCATCGTCAACAGTGCACTGCCGGCCATCCAGCACGACTTCTCGGTCGGACTCACGACGCTGCAGTGGGTTGTGAGCGCCTACATCGTGACGCTCGCCGGGCTGCTCACGGCACTCGGATCGCTGTCGGATCGGGTGGGCCGCCGGCGGACGCTGCTCGCGGGAGCCGCCGTTCTCGCGGCGGGGTCGATCCTGTGCGCACTGAGCGGCGACGCCCTGATGCTCATCGCGGGGCGCGTCGTGCAGGCGGTCGGAGCGGCGGCGCTGTCGGCGGCGGGACTGGCCGCGGCGTCGGGGATCTACACCGACCGCAAGGCGCGGGGCGCCGCCGTCGCGTGGTGGGCCGGCGTCGGCACGGTCGCCCTCGTCGCCGGTCCCGCGCTCGGCGGCGTCATCGTCGGCGCGGCGGGCTGGCGTGCCGTCTTCTGGCTGTCGGTCGGACTGTGCGCCGTCGCGGCCGTGCTCATCGTCACGACGCTCGCCGAGTCGCGCGCGACCGCCCCGGGTCGCTTCGACGTCGTCGGACAGGTGCTCGTCTCGACGCTCCTCGTCGCCGTGTCGGTCGCGCTCATCGAGGGTCCGCGGCAGGGGTGGGGGAGCGCGATCGTCGTCGGCGCGGGCGCTGTCGCGATGATCGCCCTCGTGGCGCTCGTGCTGCACGTGCGACGTGCCGCGAACCCGATCATCCCGCCCGCCCTCTTCGCCAACGTGCCCTTCGTGGCGGCATCGGCCAGCGCGCTCCTCGGCTTCGCCACGGCGGGGGCGATGTTCTTCGCGCTGCCGCTGTACCTGCAGTCCGTGCGCGGGCTGTCGCCGGTCGACGCGGCGTTCACGATGCTGCCGCTGGCCGGCGCCGCGCTCATCGCCGCGATCGTGTCGGGGTGGATCGTCGATCGAGGGCGCAGCCGCTTCGACCTCGTGCTGGCCGGGTGCCTGCTCGCGCTCGGCGCGCTCGGCATCGCCCTGGGCTCGGGGTCGCTTCCGACGCTCATCGCGGCGTCGGTCGCGTTCGGCGCGGGCTACGGCCTGCTGGGCGATCCGTTGAGCGTCTCGGCGCTGTCGGCCCTCCCCGAGGCCGAGGCGGGGCTCGCGTCGGCCCTCTTCTCGACGGGAAAGCAGTTCGGACAGTTGCTGGGCATCGCCCTCGTGGGCATCGTGCTGGGCTCGGCCGCGGGAGACCTCGCACCGCACTTCGAGCGCAGCGGCTCGGAACTGTGGATCCTCCTCGCGGTGTGCGGAGTGGGTGTCGCGGCGGTGAACCTCTTCGTGCGCCCCCGCCACGCGGCCGCCGGCGCCGCGGCATCCTGAGCTTTTGTATACGCTCTGCGCGGCGCGAGGGGCTCAACTGGTCTTCCGGGTGCCGTTTGTATACACTGGCGGAAGGAAAGGGGGCGACGATGCGAGCCAGTGACCGCGCGTACGCAACCCTTCTCGACGAGATCCAGTCGGGCGTGCTCGCCCCCGGCACCGTGCTCGGCGAGGTCGATCAGGCTGCACGTCTCGGTGTCAGCCGCACGCCGCTGCGCGAAGCGCTGGGGCGCCTCGCCGCCGACGGGCTCGTCGCGCAGCAGTCGCCCCGCGTCACGGTCGTGACCGACATCGACGCCGACGACATCCTCGAACTCTTCGAGGTCCGCCGCGCGCTGGAAGAGACCGCCGCCCGTCTCGCCGCGAGACGGGGGGATGCCGCCGCCTTCGCCGCCCTCGCCGATGAGTTCTCGCACGCGAGCCTGCGCGCAGAGGACGGCCGCGACGCGTATTACGCGCTCATCCGCCGTTTCGACGAGACGCTGGACGCCTCGGTCGCCAACGACTATCTGACCTCCGCGCTCCGGACGATCCGCACCCACCTCGTGCGCGTCCGACGGCTTGCGCGGGACAACCCGGCGAGGCTCGCGGCATCCGTCGAAGAGCACCGCCTGATCGCCTCGGCCATCGCGTCGGGCGACGCCGAACTCGCTGCGCATGCGACGCACGTGCACCTGCACAATGCGCTCGCGACCATCCTCGATGCCTCGATCGGCACGACGACCGCGGGGATACCCGTCATCGCGGTCGCCGAATCGGCCTGAGCATCGCGTTCCCGAAAGGCACATCATGACCGTCACCCACCACCTCCGCGTCCACCGCAGCGAAGAGAACCTCGCGCGCGAAGACCAGCTGGCCTGGCACATCGCCGAGGTCGCCACCGACCCCGTCGAGGTCGACGCCGACGTCGTCGACATGATCATCAACCGCGTCATCGACAACGCCGCGGTCGCCGCCGCGTCGCTCACGCGCCGCCCCGTGAGCGCGGCCCGCCAGCAGGCGCTCGACCACGCCGTGTCGGTCTCGGGCGACGGGGCGACCATCTTCGGCTGCTCGCTCGAGCGTCGCACGTCGCCCGAGTGGGCGGCGTGGGCCAACGGCGTGGCCGTGCGCGAACTCGACTACCACGACACCTTCCTCGCGGCCGACTACTCGCACCCCGGCGACAACATCCCGCCGATCGTCGCCGTCGCCCAGCACGTCGGCTCCGACGGCGCCGCGCTCGTGCGCGGCCTCGCGACCGGCTACGAGATCCAGATCGACCTCGTGCGCGCCATCTGCCTGCACAAGCACAAGATCGACCATGTCGCCCACCTCGGCCCGTCGGCCGCCGCCGGCATCGGCACGCTCCTCGGCCTCGACGTCGAGACGATCTACCAGGCCGTCGGCCAGGCGCTCCACACGACGACGGCGACCCGCCAGTCGCGCAAGGGCGAGATCTCGACGTGGAAGGCCCACGCCCCCGCGTTCGCCGGCAAGCTCGCCGTCGAGGCGGTCGACCGCGCGATGCGCGGCGAGACCTCGCCGTCGCCCATCTACGAAGGCGAAGACGGTGTCGTCGCGTGGATGCTCGACGGACCCGACGCGTCATACGACGTGCCGCTGCCCGCTGCGGGCGAGGCCAAGCGCGGCATCCTCGATTCGTACACGAAGGAGCACTCGGCCGAATACCAGGCGCAGGCGTGGATCGACCTCGCGCGCAAGCTGAACGGCGAGCACCCCGAGGCGACCGACCCGGCGAACGTCGAGTCGATCGTGCTGCACACGTCGCACCACACGCACTACGTCATCGGCTCGGGCGCGAACGACCCGCAGAAGTACGACCCGACGGCGTCGCGCGAGACGCTCGACCACTCGATCCCGTACATCTTCGCCGTCGCACTGCAGGACGGCGGCTGGCACCACGTCGACTCGTACGCTCCCGAGCGCGCGGGCCGCGAGGACACCGTGGCGCTGTGGCACAAGGTCACGACGGCCGAGGACGCCGAGTGGACGCGCCGCTACCACTCGGACGACCCGAACGAGAAGGCCTTCGGCGGCCGCGTCGTCATCACCCTGACCGACGGCACCGTGATCGAGGACGAGATCGCCGTCGCCGACGCGCACCCGCTCGGCGCCCGGCCGTTCGCCCGTGCCGACTACGTGCGCAAGTTCCGGATCCTCGCCGAGCCCGTGCTCGACGCGGCCGAGATCGAGCGCTTCCTCGACCTCGCCGAGCGCCTGCCCGAGCTGACGCCGGCCGAGGTGCAGCAGCTCACGATCGTCGCGAAGCCCGGCATCCTGGCTTCGGCGCCCGCTCCCAAGGGCCTCTTCTGATGCGCGTCCTCCCGCTCGCCGGCTCGCTCGCCGGCTCGCGCGCTGCGCACCGCGCCCCGTCTGTTGACTTGCGCCTTGTGCCCGGCGCGCGCGGCGTGTCGTCGGCATTGGGCGCAAGTCAACGGGCGGGAGGGGGGCGCTGATGCTGTACTCGACCGTGAACGCCGCCGAGAAGCGGCGGGCGTTCCGCGAGCGGCTCGCGACGGGGGAGCTGCTGCGGTTCCCCGGCGCGTTCAACCCGCTCAGCGCCCGGCTCATCGAGCGCAAGGGCTTCGAGGGTGTCTACATCTCGGGCGCCGTGCTCTCGGCCGACCTCGGCCTGCCCGACATCGGGCTGACGACGCTCACCGAGGTCGCCGCGCGCGGACAGCAGATCGCGCGCATGACCGACCTGCCCGCGATCATCGACGCCGACACGGGCTTCGGCGAGCCGATGAACGTCGCGCGCACGATCCAGACGCTCGAGGACGCGGGCCTGGCGGGCACGCACATCGAAGACCAGATCAACCCCAAGCGGTGCGGCCACCTCGACGGCAAGTCCGTCGTCGACGAGGACACCGCGATCAAGCGCATCCGCGCGGCCGCCGACGCGCGGCGCGACCCGAACTTCCTCATCATGGCGCGCACCGACATCGCCGCGGTCGACGGGGTGGATGCCGCGATCGACCGCGCGAAGGCGCTCGTCGACGCGGGGGCCGATGCGATCTTCCCCGAGGCGATGCGCTCGCTCGAGGAGTTCGCGGCGATCCGCGGCGCCGTCGACGTGCCGATCCTCGCGAACATGACGGAGTTCGGCAAGAGCGACCTGTTCTCGGTCGACCAGCTGCGCGATGTCGGGGTGAACATCGTGATCTGGCCCGTGTCACTCCTGCGCATCGCGATGGGTGCGGCATCCCGTGCTCTCGATACGCTCACGGACGAGGGGCATCTCACGTCGAAGCTCGGCGAGATGCAGCACCGCGCCGACCTCTACGAGCTGATCGACTACGAGCAGTACAACCATTTCGACACGAACGTCTTCAACTTCCAGATCAGTAAGGACTGAAATGACCGACATCAAGAAGGGCCTTGCCGGAGTCGTCGTCGACTACACGGCGGTCTCGAAGGTCAACCCCGAGACGAACTCCCTGCTGTACCGCGGGTATCCCGTCCAGGAGCTCGCCGCGACGCAGCCCTTCGAGGCGGTCGCGTACCTGCTGTGGCACGGCGAACTGCCGTCCGACGTCGAGCTGGCACAGCTGCGGGCCGTCGAGCGCGAGTACCGGGCGCTGCACCCCGACGTGCGTGCCGTCATCGACCGCGTGCCGCTGGATGCCCACCCCATGGACGAGCTGCGCACGGCGGTCTCGCTGATCGGTGCGCGCGACCTCGCCGGCACGGGATCGGTGCTGGACGCGTCGGGCAATCCCGACGAGAACCTGGCCCGCAGCATCCGTCTGTTCGCGGCTCTTCCGGCCATCGTGGCCTACGGTCAGCGCCGCCGGCGCGGGCAGGAGCCCGTGCCCCCGCGCGATGACCTGGATTACGCCGCCAACTTCCTGTGGATGACGTTCGGCGAAGACGTCGACGACGTCGTGATCGACGCGTTCAACCGCTCGATGATCCTGTATGCCGAGCACTCGTTCAACGCCTCGACGTTCACGAGCCGCGTCATCGCCTCGACGCTGTCCGACCTCTATTCGGCCGTCGTCGGTGCGATCGGCGCGCTCAAGGGACCGCTGCACGGCGGGGCGAACGAGGCCGTGCTGCACATCTTCGACGAGATCGGCGAGGCCGGCAACGTCGGCGCGTGGCTCGATGCGGCACTCGCCGAGAAGCGCAAGATCATGGGCTTCGGGCACCGCGTCTACAAGCGCGGCGACTCGCGCGTGCCGACGATGAAGGCGGCGCTGGACACGCTCGTCGAGCACTACGACCGCCCCGACGTCGAGGCGCTCTACGACGAGCTCGAATCCGAGTTCGTCTCGCGCAAGGGCATCTACCCCAACCTCGACTACCCGTCGGGGCCGGCCTACAACCTGATGGGCTTCGACACGCTGACCTTCACGCCGCTGTTCGTCGCGGCGCGCGTCACGGGCTGGACGGCGCACGTCCTCGAGCAGCTCGCCTCCAACGCGCTCATCCGCCCGCTGTCGGAGTACAACGGCCCGGAGGAGCGTCACATCGAGGGCTACGTTCCGGATGACGCGATGCTCGCTGCCGCCGAGCGTGCCGAGGAGTCCGCGGGATGACGCGCGACAAGGTCGTCATCCTCGGCGGCGCGCGAACACCCGTCGGGTCGTTCGGCGGTGCGCTGAAGGACGTCGACGCGTACGAGCTCGGTGCGGCCGCCGTCACCGAGGCGCTGTCGCGCTCCGGCGTCGACGGGTCCGAGGTCGGCGAGGTCGTGATGGGCAACATCTCGCAGGTGGGGCCCGACGCGTACAACGCGCGCCGGGTCGCGCTCGCGGCGGGGCTGTCGTCTCGGGTGCCGGCCTTCAACGTCAATCGGCTGTGCGGCTCGGGCCTGCAGGCGATCTGGTCGGGCGCGCAGGAGCTGTTGTGGGGCGGGGTCGACGTCGTCGTCGCCGGTGGCGACGAGTCGATGTCGCGCACGCCGTTCCTCGACTTCAACGCCCGCGGCAACGCGCGTTTGGGCGACCGCAAGCTGCTCGACGGCACGATCGCGATCCTGACCGACCCGTTCAGTAAGAAGCACATGGGCGTCACGGCCGAGAACGTCGCCGACAAGTACGGCGTCTCGCGGGCCGAGCAGGACGAGTTCGCGCTCGAATCCCAGCGACGGGCATCGACGGATGCTGCGCGCGCGGCCTTCGCGGAAGAGATCGTCGCCGTGTCTTCCGGCGGTCGGCGGCCGGTCGAGGTGTCGGTCGACGAGCACCCGCGTCCGGAGACGACTCTCGAGACGCTCGCGGGGCTCAAGCCCGTGTTCCAGGAGGGCGGGTCGGTCACGGCCGGCAACGCGTCGGGCATCAACGACGGCGCCGCGGCGACGGTGCTGATGCGTTCGTCGGACGTCAGTGCCCGGGGCCTGTCGGGTCTCGCGACGATCGAGGCGGTCGTCACGGCCGGGAACGAGCCCGAGCTGATGGGCTACGCGCCCGTGTTCGCGCTTGCTCGCTTGTGGGAGCAGACGGGCCTGTCGCCTTCGGATGTCGACGTGTTCGAGCTCAACGAGGCGTTCGCCTCGCAGGCGGTCGCGGTGATCCGCGACGGCGGTCTGGATACGTCTCGGGTGAATCCGTATGGCGGCGCGATCGCGCTCGGGCACCCCGTGGGTGCGACCGGCGCGATCCTCACGGTGCGCGCGGCGCTGGATCTGCACCGCCGCGATCTGGAGTACGCCGTCGTCACGATGTGCATCGGCGGCGGGCAGGCGCTCGCGGCGCTGATCAAGAGGTGGGAGAACTGATTTGACACGAAGGATGCCCCCGGACCGCCCGGTCCGGGGGCATCCTTCGTGTGCGGGCGCTTCCCGCACTCAGTCGGGGAAGTCGCTGAGGACCGGCAGGGCCGAGATCCCGGGGACGACCTCGTCGCCCAGCTCGGTCACGAGGTCCAGTGCGCCCTGGGTCGGCTCGTCCGTCCACTGGGAACGGAACATGAGCGTCTCGATCGGCATGCGCCCGGCGAGGTCGGCGATCTGGGAGACGCACTCCTGTGCGGTCCCGAGGATGGCATGGGCGCGGACCGTTTCGGCGAACTGAGCCTCGAGATCGGCGTTGTCGTACAGGTCCAGGCCCCTGGAGGCATAGGCGAGGTAGCGCTCCTGCGAGAGGGCGACGTACTTCGAGGTGGCGTCCTCGATGCTCGAGCCGAGCATGATGTTGCGGCGCAGCGGCATCGCGCGCATCTCCAGTCCGCGCGCGAGACGATGCTCGCGCACGAGGCGATAGCGTGCTTCGACTTCATCGGCGGTGGCTTCAGGGTTGGGAATGTAGCCGTCGCCGAGGCGACCCGCCCGTCGGGCGCCCGCCGGCGCCGTACCGCCGACCCAGATGGGCGGGTGGGGGTCCTGCACGGGGTGGATGTGCGGTGTCGCTCCGCTAAGAGACCAGAAGCGCCCCTCGAAGTCGACGACATCCTGCGTCCACAGCATCTTCATGAGCTGGAGCATCTCGTCCAGGCGTGCACCGCGCTCCTTGAACGGGACGTCGAAGGCGTCGAACTCCTCGGGGCGGTAGCCGATCCCCACGCCGAAGACGAAGCGGCCTTCCGTGACGATGTCCAGGGTTGCGAGCTCCTCGGCGAGCAGGACGGGGTGGTACATGGGGCCGATCATCACGTTCGTGATGAGGCGGACGTCGCTGTCGACCTCGGCGGCCAGCCGGGCGAGGAGTGGCACGGGCTGCAGCCAGCGCATCTGCCCGTAGAGGAAGTGCTGTCCGAGGGCGATGTCGCGGAAACCCGCTTCTTGCGCGGCGGCCACGATGCGCTGCACGTCCGAGAACTGCTCTGCGGGGGGCCGTGACTTCGGCACATCGGAGAGGGTGATGCCAGCGCGCATAGGATTGCGTCCTTCCAGGAGCAACTGCGGCACCGATGCCAGCAGTAGGTAATGATAATAATGGTAATCATGTGGCTCACATGAAGAGCCATCCTCATGTGTGTGGGCTTCGCCGCAGCAATGAGCGCCCGACGACGCGGGCAGCCAGAAAATGCGACGCTCCCGTCGGAGCCGGACAGGCCGCTGACGAGGGACGCATGCATTCGTTCAATAGGAGCGGGGGAGACCCAGCACCTTCTCGCCAAGGAAGGCGAGGATCAGCTCGTTGCTGATCGGAGCGATGCGCTCGACGCGCACCTCACGCCAGTACCGCTCCACGTGGTACTCCTTCGTATAGCCGTATCCGCCGTGGATCTGGATCGCCCGGTCCGCGGCCTCGAAAGCCCACTCGCTCGCGAGGTACTTCGCCTCGTTGGCCTCCTTCGCGCACGGCTCGCCCGCGTCGTAGAGGATGGCGGCCTTGCGGATGAGCAGATCGACCGCGTCGAGCTTGGCGAGCGAATCAGCCAGCGGGAACTGCACGCCCTGGTTCATCCCGATCGGGCGGGAGAAGACCACGCGCTCCTTCGCGTACTCCGTCGCCTTCTTCAGTGCGGCGCGGCCGATGCCCAGGCACAGCGCGGCGACGATGATGCGCTCGGCGTTCAGGCCGCTGAGCAGGTACTTGAACCCCTTGCCCTCTTCACCCACGACGTCCTCGTCGGGGACGAAGAGGTCTTCGATGACCAGCTCGTTCGTCGCGATCGCGTTGCGACCGAGCTTGGGGATCGGGTTGATCTGCACGTGGTCGCGGTCGACCTTCGTGAAGAACAGCGTCATGCCGTCCGTGGGCTTCGCCCCGGCGTCCTTCGGCGCCGTGCGCGTGATCAGCAGCATCCGGTCCGCTTCCAGCGCCCGCGAGATGAACACCTTGCGGCCGTTGACGATGTACCCGCCTTCGACCTTCTTGGCGAACGTCGTGATGGCCGTCGTCTCGGTTCCCGCGTCGGGCTCGGTGACGGCGAAGCACACCTGCAGGCGGCCCGCGATGGCTTCGGGGAGGTACTTCTGCCGCTGCTCCTCGGTGCCGTGCTTGAGCACGGGCTCCAATCCGAACAGCGCGACCTGGACGGTCGTCGCCGCGTTCAGGCCG
This sequence comes from Microbacterium sp. NPDC055910, assembly GCF_042271185.1. Lineage (NCBI taxonomy): Bacteria > Bacillati > Actinomycetota > Actinomycetes > Micrococcales > Microbacteriaceae > Microbacterium > Microbacterium sp. NPDC055910. Next base: position 40,651 of record NZ_JBHJZS010000022.1, on the reverse strand, counting down.
CCGCCGTTGCCGGCGACTTCCTGCATGAGGATCGACGCGGCCTGCACGCCCGCGCCTCCGCCGCCGTATTGTTCGGGTGTGGTGATGCCCAGCCAGCCCTCTTCGGCCATTGCGTGGTAGAACTCCCACGGGAACGTGTGAGTCTCGTCGGCGTTGGCCCAGTAGGCATCCGGAAACTTCAGGCATACAGCGCGAACCGCTTGACGAATTTCCTCTTCGACGTCGGGTGAGAGTTCTTCCATGAACCGCTCCTCTGTTCGTAATCTATGTGTATGATACCCATTAATTGATGGCGCGGAAGACCGATCACAGGTCGGCGCATCGCAACACCGACGTTGCTGAAAGGGATCGCATGCACCCGTATCGCTCAATGCTCTTCGTTCCGGGACACCGAGTGTCCTGGGTGGACAAGGCGATCGCCTCGGGAGCCGACGCGATCACGCTGGACCTCGAGGACTCCGTCCCCGAAGAGCTCAAGCCCGAAGCGCGCGCGCTCGTACGGGAATCGATCGAGCGCGTCCGCGAGCACAACGAGAAGATCGGGATCCTCGTCCGCGTCAACGGGCTGTCGACGGGGCAGACCGGCGCGGACATGGAGGCGGTCGTCGGGCCCGGCCTCGACGCGATCTTCGCCCCCAAGGTCGAGACGGCTCTGGACGCGCAGCGCTTCGAGACGCTCCTGGACCACTTCGAGGTCCGCAACGGTGCCGAGAACGTCAAGCTCGTCGTCCCCATGGAGACGGCGCGCGCCGTCGTGAACTGCGAGGAGATCGCCGCGGCCACGCCGAGGATCGGCTCGATCCTCGGATCCACGGCCGAGCACGCCGACGTGGCGCGCGAGATCGGCTTCGAATGGACCCCGGAAGGGCTCGAAACCCTCGCGGTCCGCACCCGCGTGCAGCTCGCCGCGCGAGCGGCGGGCGTTCACCCGATGACGGGCCTGTGGGAGCGCGTGCATGACCTCGAGGGTCTGCGCGCCTTCTCGATCCAGGGCCGCCAGATCGGCTTCCGCGGGCAGATCGCGATCCACCCGAGTCACGTGCCCGTCATCAACGAGGTCTACGGGCCCGATCCCGAGAAGCGCCGCTTCTTCGAGGGGATGATCGAGGCCTACAACGCCGCCGCGGCACAGGGTGCGGGCGCCGTCATCTACGAGGGTGGGCACATCGACAAGGCGCATCTGGACAAGGCGCGCGCATGGCTCGCCCACGCAGACCAGATCGAATCACTCCACGCCCGATGACGGGCGTGCACGACGAGAGGACGAAGAGCCGATGAAGGGCTTGTATTTCGAAGAGATGGAACCGGGCGCCGTCGTTGTGCACCCGCTCACGCGCACCGTGACGGAGATGGACAACGTGCTGTTCACCTCGCTCACCATGAACGTCGCACCGATCCACCTCGATGTCGAGTACGCCAAGACGCTTCCGTACGGGCGACCGCTCATGAACAGCCTGTTCACGATGGGCCTCATCGGCGGCATGACCGTTCCGAACCTCGTCTTCCAGACCTCGCTGGGCAACCTCGGATACGAGGACGTCAAGTTCCCGAACCCCGTGTTCGCGGGCGACACCCTGCGCGCCGAGACGACGATCCTCGACAAGCGGCTCTCGCAGAGCGACCCCACGCGGGGGATCGTGTGGTTCGAGCATCGCGGCATCAATCAGCGTGATGAGATCGTCCTGATCTGCAAGCGCGCGGGTATGGCGATGTGCCGCCCCGTGGCGGAGGCGTGACCGAGGCGCCTGCGCTCACCGTCGAGGATCGGCTGGAGCTCCAGGAGCTGATCGCCCGCTACTCCCTGGCTCGCGACGACAAGCGCTTCGACGATCTCTTGGACTTCTTCGCGGAGGACGGCGAGTTCGAGCGCATCGGCAAGGTCGTCAGCGGCCGCGACGCCGTGCGCGCCTTCTTCCTCGCCTCGGCGGACCGGTACGAGTTCACGAACCATGTGACGCACTCGCAGGTGCTCGACGTGCAGCCGTCCCCGCCAGGACGCCCGCACGTCAAGGGCGTCGTCTCGGGTCATGCCGAACTGCTCCTGAACGGCGAGATCCACTTCGCGGCGTACCGCTACTACGACGACTACGTCAAGGATGACGGCCGCTGGCTCTTCCGTCGGCGCTCCTTGAACTTCTTCTACTCGATGCGCCCGGAGGACACGGTCGACGGCTTCCGCAGCCTCAAGCGGATCCGCTGGGCCGATGGGGCACCCACGGAGGCCGACCTTCCGATGAGGATCCCCGGCTGGCCCGGGTAGTCCGCTCTCCCACACTCGATACGACTCCCGGAGGATTCATATGCCCGCCCACGTCATGGTCGTGCTCTCGAACTCGAAGCCGGAACTCGACGCAGAGTTCAACGACTGGTACACGAACGTCCACCTCGTGGATGTCGTCAACAAGCTCGACGGACTCGAGTCCGCGCAGCGGTTCGAACTCGCCCCGAACCAGAACGAGAGCGCGGAATATCGCTACCTTGCGATCTACGAGATCCCCGAGGGCAAGCTCGAGGACGCCAAGCGCGCGCAGGCCTATCAGCGAGCCGAGCGCGCCGATGCGCTCGCGAACGGGCGCAAGCCCTGGATCGAGTCTCGCGCGGGCGAGCTGTTCGACGGAGAGCACCGCACGTGGTTCTTCACAGCGCTCGGCGAGCCGTACGTCAAGGGTTCGCTCCCCGACCCCGGCGAGGGGGACGAGGGGAAGTGAGCTCGGAGGACGTCATCCCCGTCGTCATCGTGGGAGCGGGGGCGGCAGGGATGATCGCGGCGATGAGCCTGTCGGCAGCCGGGCACCCGGCCGTCATCCTGGAGAAGAGCCTGCGGGTAGGCTGCAACGCGCAGTTCTCGGGTGGTCTCATTCAGGGCTCGGGGACACGATTCCAGGCCGAGAGCGACATCGAGGACTCGCCCTCCCGGCACTACGCCGACCTGATGGCCCAGAACAAGGGGGTCGCGGACGCGGCGATCGTCGAGATGGTCGCGCGGCGCTCGGCCGACGTCATCCACTTCCTCGTGGACAGCATGGGGCTGAAGATGCACCTCGATACGAGCGTGCTCTACTCGGGTCACTCGACCTACCGGATGCACGCGATGGCGTCCGAGACCGGCGACGAGCTCGTGCGCGAGATGCGCGCACGCATGCGCGATGACGAGCTGATCGACCTTGTGGACGGCGCGGAGGTGCTCGACGTCGTTCCCGAGGGTGATCTGCTGCGTGTCACCTTCGCGCAGGACGACGCGACGGAGTCGATCCTCGCCGAGCACGTCATCCTCGCCTCGAACGGATTCGGCGCCAACCGCGACATGGTGCGCCGATACATCGGCGAGGCTGTCGCAGAGCTTCCCTACTGGGGCTCGGAGAACAGCGACGGGCGCGGCATCGAGATCGGGATGCGGCTGGGTGCCGGCACGGCGTACATGACGGCATACGAAGGGCACAGTCACCTCAACCCCAAGTACGGCACGCGCATGGGCGGCGCGCTTCCGGCGCTCGGCAGCATCATCGTCGGGTCGGATGGGCGCCGCTTCGCCCCGGAGGATACGACGAACTCGGGCTTCTCACGGTTCATGATCCCGCTTCCCGGCAGCGAAGCCGTCGAGATCTACGACGACCGCGTCCACTCCGCCGCGCTGCGCAACGGCGCGTACGAAGAGGCGTGGACGGTGGGCGCCGTGCGGCGGTTCGACTCGCTGGAGGAACTGGCGGACGCCTTCGCCCTGCCCGCGGATGCCGTCGCCGACGAGGTGGCCCGGTTCAATGCCGCGGCGGGGTCGGACGTGGACGAGCTGGGTCGCAAGGCGACCACGCGGGTCCCGCTCGCCGCGCCCTTCTACGGAGCTCGGGTCTCGGCGGGGGTCATCCACACGCAGGGCGGCCTGACCGTCGACACGGGCTGCCGCGTCGTGACGGTGGACGGCGCGGTCGTCCCCGGTCTGTACGCGTGCGGCGGAGTGGCCGCCGGGATCTCGGGCACCGGGGTGGACACCTACCTGCCCGGCAACGGCCTGACCCACGCGTTCACGACGGGGCTCGTCGCCAGCGAGCACGTCGCCGCGCGGCTTTCCTGAGCGGCGAGGATGCGGACGGGGAGTGATCGCAGCGCCGCATTCGGCATCACCTTTGCGGCCCTCGGCGCGGGGATCGTCAGCTCGCTCGGCATTCTGCTGGTTCCCTCGATCGCGGCTGCATACGACGTCGAGGTGGCCACGGCGCAGTGGATGCTCACGGCGAATCTCATCGCCGGCGTCGTGGCGACCCCCATCCTCGGGCGACTCAGCGACGGGGGGCGTCCGCGCCGCGTCATGATGCTGGCGATCCTCTCGATCGGCATCGGCTCGGTCGTGTGCGCCCTCGCCCCGAACTTTGCGGTGTTCCTTCTCGGGCGGATCCTCCAAGGACCCTCCTATGCGCTGTTCCCCGTCGCCGCCGCCCTCGCGCGCCGCTCGGTGAGCGAGCCCCGCGTGCTGCGCAGCGCCCTGGCGGGCCTGGCGGTCTCGGGTGCCGTGGGGACGGGGCTCGGCTACCCGATCACGGGTCTGCTCGCCGAGGTGGGCTCCTTCTCGACCGCCTTCTGGTTCGGTGCGGGCTACATACTGCTGGCGCTCGTCGCCGTCTCCCCCGCGATCGTGCCCTTGCGCACCGTCGTCGAGCCGGTGCGGCATCGCTTCGACTATCTGGGTGCCGTGCTGCTGGGCGGCGGGCTCTGCGGCGTCCTCTTCTACATCGCGGAGGGGCCCACCCTGGGCTGGCTCGCGCCGATCGGCCTGGTGGCGCTCGCGGTGGGGGTGCTCGCCCTGGCGTGCTGGGTGTGGCAGGCGCTGCGCGTCCCGCATCCCGTCATCGATCTGCGCGGATCGCTGGGGGCGGGCGTCCTGCTGGCCAATCTCGTCACGCTCGTGTTCGGCATGACGGTCTACATGGTCGCCTCCGGCAGCGGAATCGTCGGTCAGGCGCCGCATTCGACGGGGTACGGGTACGCCTGGACCGTCGCCCAGGCGGGGTGGATCATGCTGCCGCTCACGCTCGGGGCCTACGTCTCCAGCATCGCGGTGGGCAAGCTGTCCGTGCGGATCGGCACCGAGGGGCGTCCTGTCGTCTGGGCGCTCGCGGCGGGAGTTGCCGGTGCCGCCCTGGCAAGCGGGCTCCTCGTGTTCGCGCACGGCTGGTCCGTGACCTTCTACCTCGGCATGCTCGTGGCAGGTCTGGGGATGGGGATCGCCTACGGCGTGATGCCGCTGCTCATCGGCCGCCACGTCAAGGCGACGGACTTCGGCAGCGCCATGAGCTTCAATCAGCTGCTGCGCACGGTGGGGGGCTCCGTGGGTGCGGCACTCTCGGGCGCCATCATCGCGTCGTACTCGCAGGGCCAGGTGTTCCCCGACCCCGCGGGTGTCGTGCTGAACTTCGCCGTGCCCGGACTTGCGGCATCCGCTCTGCTCGGGGTTCTGGTGATCGTCGCCCTGAGGCGCAAATAGTTTATGATGATGATCATATATATCGACTCGATCGATTTTCGGAGCAAGGAGGCACCGTGAACGCGGCAGAGGGACGACGTCCGGCATTGGATCTCGGATCGCTGCTCGCGCCGCGTTCGATCGCGGTGATCGGCGCTTCGGCGGATGAAGGCCGGCACAACGGGAGGCCGATCGCGAACCTGCTTCGCACCGGCTACGACGGCGCGATCTATCCCGTCACGCGGCGCGAGGGCGACGTGCGAGGCCTCGCGAGCTACCGGTCGATCGTGGATGTGCCCGAGCGGGTGGACCTCGCCTACATCCTCGTCGGTGCAGACAAGGTCGAGGAGATCATCGGCGAGTGCGCCGCTGCGGGTGTGCGCAACGTCGTCGTCAACGCATCCGGCTTCGCCGAGGAAGGCGACGCCGGGGAGGATGCGCAGCGCCGGATTCGCGACCTCGCCTGGTCCGCCGGGATGCGCGTCATCGGTCCCAACTGCATCGGCGTGCTGTCGGTCCTCGACAACGCCGTCTCGGTGACGACGCTCAACATCACCGTCCAGCAGTCGCCGGGAGACGTCACGATCGTGAGTCAGTCCGGCGGCATGGCGACGAATCTGTTCAACCGCGCGCAGGGCGATGGCGTCGGCATCCGCGCGATGCTGAGCCTCGGCAACGAGGCGGATGTGGATGTCGCGGACGTGCTCGACGCGCTCGCCGACGATGCCGCGACGTCGACCGTCCTCCTCTACGTCGAGCAGCTGCGCGACGTCCCCCGATTCCGGCGGGCCGTTGCGCGCGTGCGCGCGGCGGGGAAGACCATCCTGTGCGTCAAAGCCGGCCGCTCGCAGGCGGGCATGCGCAGCGCGCAGAGCCACACGGGCGCGATGGCGGGCGAATTCGCGGTCTTCCGTGATCTCGTCGGTGCGATGGGCGTGATCGTCGTGGACACCCTCGATGATCTCGTCGACGCGGCGCGCGTGCGCCAGCACCTCGGCGCCGTCGGCGGGGACCGGGTCCTGGTCGTCTCACCCTCCGGCGGCGAGTGCGGCTATGTCGCCGATCTCGCGGAGGGGGCGGGCCTGACGATGCCCGACCTGTCCGAGGGGCTCGTCGCCGGGCTCGCGGACATCATGAGGTTCGGGACGCCGGGCAACCCGCTCGATCTCACGGGCCAGGTCATCGGCGACGACGAGATGCTCGGTCGCGTCTTCGGCGCCCTGGAGCGCTCGGCGGAGTTCGACCTCATCGTCGTCGCGCTTCCCACGTGGGGAGAGTTCGATTCTCGGCGACTGATGCCCCCGATCGTGAAGGCGATGCGCGGTTCAGCGGTCCCGGTCGTCCTGACCGCGTGGTCCTCGCGGGGCCTCACCGAGTGGCGGGAGCAGATGCTCCGCGACGAAGGCGTCCTCTTCTTCGATGATGCGGCCCGGGCGATCCGGGCGCTCGTGGTCGCCGGCACGAGCGGATCGGCCGACGCCTCGGCCGAAGCCGGTGAGCCGGGGGAGGCGGTGCAGTGGGACGCCGACGCGATGCGGGACGAGGCGAAGGCCAAGGCCTGGCTCGCGGGCCTCGGGATCCCCGTCAGCGACGAGTGTGTCGTGCCGCTTGACGCGACGGTCTCGCCCGTGGGGTATCCCGTCGTCCTCAAGGGCGTCGCACCGGGCGTCGCGCACAAATCCGAGTACGGACTGGTCGCGACCGGCATCCGCGACGATCGCGGTCTCGTCCTGGCCGCGGACGGGATCCGCGCCGCGGCGCGTGAGCACGGTGTGGATCTGGACGGCCTCCTCGTGGCCCGGCAGTACAGCGGCGTCGAGTTCATCGTCGGCGTCACGCGCGACCCCTCGTTCGGGCCGGTCATGCTGGTGGGCGCGGGCGGCGTGCTCGCCGAACTGCTCGACGACAAGACCTTCATCGCGTGCCCCGCCACGGAGGCGGATGTCCGCACCGCGCTCGGACGGCTGCGGGTGACGCGACTGCTCGAGGGCTTCCGTGGGCGTCGCGGAGACGTGGATGCGCTCGTCGGGCTCCTGGTGCGCGTGTCGCAGATCGCCGCCCGGTGTCCGCAGCTGAGTGAACTGGATCTCAACCCCGTCATCGTCGGAGCGCCGGGGGAGGGGGCGGTCGTCGTCGACGCGCTCGTCCGCGGCGACGACATCGACGCCGCGGCTGCACGGAACTGACCGTCGTACAGAGGAGAAGCACATGGCACTCAGGTTCGGACTCGCCCTGCAGAACGACTTCCCGCGGGATGCCGACATCGCCCTGCGCGTCGCGCAGATGCGCGAGCAGGCGCAGGAGGCATCGAAGAGCGGCGTCGAATCGCTGTGGGTGCTGCAGCACTACCTGGGCACCATGCCGACCCTGCAGCCGCTTCAGGCGCTGTCGTCGATCGTCGATGTCTCGGGTGATCTGGGGCTCGGGACGAACATGTACATCCTGCCGCTTCGGCACCCCGTGGGTGTCGCCGAGGAGTTCGCCACTTTGGACGCCCTGTCCGGGGGGCGCGCTCTCGCAGGGTTCGGGATGGGATACCGCGAGAACGAGTTCGCGGCGTTCGGCGTCCCGATGGAGGAGCGCATCGGCCGCTACACCGAGTCGATCGAGATCATCCGCAGGCTGTGGTCGGGCGAGCGGGTGACGTATGCCGGCACGCACTTCCGCATCGAGGACGAGCGGATCAGCCTGCCCCCGGTCCGCGAGGGCGGCATCCCCATCTTCATCGGTGCGGGCGCCCATCGGGTCGGCATCGAACGGGCGGCGCGGCTCGGCGATGCGTGGATCGTTCCTCCGCACGTCACGGGGGACCGGCTCGAGCGAGCGATCCGGCTCTACCGTGCGGCACGCGCCGATCTGGGTGCCCAGACGCAGGACCGGTTCATGGTGCGCCGCGAACTCGTCCTGCACGCGGACCGCGATCGCGCGCTGGAGGAGGGCACCGCCGCGCGTACCCGACTCACCGCCGAGTACGGCGCCTACAACGCGCCCGACACGACACCCGACTACGCGCAGCTGTCCAACGCGCAGGCCGCGGAGCAGAAGGCGCGCGACGCCTACATCTTCACCGATCCCGCCGGGGCGATCGAGCACCTGCGCGCGCTCGAGGAGATCGGCGTCACGGATGTCGTGCTCCGCATGCAGTGGTACGACTTCCCGCACGAGCGCATGCTCGAGACGCTGCGGATGTTCCGCGATGAGGTGCTGCCGTACATCGCAAGGTGACCCGCGACGGTCACGAGGTCGATCCTGCTGAGCAGGGGGAGGAAGGGAACCGGATGGATTTCACGACACGCCTGCGTGATCGCACGGCGATCATCACCGGAGCGGGCTCGGGGATCGGTGCGGCGGCGGCCAAGCGGCTGGCGGCCGAAGGCGCGGCGGTCGGGCTGGTGGACCTGAACGGAGACAGCGCCCGCGCGGTAGCGCGGGAGATCGAGGATGGCGGCGGGAAGGCCGCGGTCGCGGGGGGCGTGGACGTCCGATCGCTGGACCAGACGCGCGACGCGGTCGCGGCGCTCTCACAAGCCCTCGGGCGCCCGTCTGTGCTCTTCACGGCAGCAGGAGTGGCGGCTCACCCGGTGCCGAGCCACGATCTGTCGGCGGACGAGTGGCAGGGCGTGCTCGACATCAACCTCAACGGCAGCTTCTTCGCTGCCCAGGCATGCCTTCCGTCGATGATGGAGCTCGGGGGCGGCGCGATCGTCTTCTGTGGATCGACGTCGTCCTTCATCGCCTCGGGCGGAGGCGGGCGAGCGGCGTATCGTGCGTCCAAGGGGGCGATCCGGATGCTCACCCAAACGCTCGCAGTGGAATATGCCGCCCGTCACATCCGAGTCAACAGCGCGTGCCCGGGGCCGGTGGAGACGAACCTGTGGCAGAACACGACGACGATCACCCCGCACGGCGCGAGTGCGGCTGCGGGCGGGAGCAAGCCGCTCGACATCCCCATGGGCAGGCGTGGACGGCCCGAGGAGATCGCCGCATTGGTCGCCTTCCTCGCCTCCGACGACGCTTCTTTCATCACCGGCCAATCGATCCTCGCCGACGGCGGCATGACCGCCGAATGAGTCTCGTGAAGACGGTGGATGAAACATGAGCAGCGCACGCAGGGAACTGCGGGGTCACCACGTCCTGATCGAGGGCGCGATCGACATGCACGTTCACTACGGACCCGAACCGATGCTGGACATCATCTCGGGCTCGCGACACTCGGTCGACCCGATTCAGGCCGCCGGCGAGGCCCGGGAGCACGGGATGGGCGCCATCGTCTTGAAGCCGCACGAGTTCCCCTCCGTGCTCGCCGCGCAGTTGGCGGCTGATGCTGTGCCCGGGATCGAGATCTTTGGCGGCATCACACTGGATCATCCGGTCGGCGGGATCAATCCCTTCGCGGTCGAAGTGGCGCTTCGCGCGGGCGCGCGCGTGGTCTGGTTGCCCACGGTCTCTGCCCTCACCAGCCGGCGCACGGAGCAGCTGTTCGGCACATCCGAGAGGTTCGCCGTTGCAGACCAGGGCGGTGTGCTCCTCCCGGACGTCGCGGCGATCGTGGACCTCGTGATCGAGTACGACGCTGTCCTCGCCACCGGACACATCACTGCCGACGAGCATTTCGCGGTGGCGAACGCCATGGCGGGAAGAGGCAAGGTCGTCGCCACCCATGCGATGCACGGAAACGGCGCCGGTCCCGAGCTCACGAAATCGCAGTGCGTGGAGCTGGCGCAACGGGGGATGTTCATCGAGTTCGCCGCGCACACCTGTGCGGGGAACCCCGCGAAAGCAACGCAGGTCGCCGAAGCACTCGCCGTCCTCCCCCACACGCAGGTCGTGCTCTCCAGTGACTTCGGCTGGACCCAGCACCTCCCGCACCCGGCAGCCGGGCTGCAGAGCTATGTGAGTCAACTCTGGGAGCTCGGCGTGCCTGAGGCGGTGTTGCGCCAGGTGGCGGCTGCGACTCCTCGGGAGCTTCTCGCGCTGGAATGAGGGCCATTTTCGGCCCGTTGACATATCAGTGATCACCATATGTATGATTAGCCACGGTCTTCATCGTCGAAGACCCACCGCCCGAGATTAATGATGATCACGGGCGACACAGCGAAGGGATTCTTATGCTCACGGCAAGAAAGCTCTTGACGAAGACCATCGGTGCAGCATCCGTCATCGCCCTCGGCGCGTTCGCGCTGACCGCATGCGGTGCTGCGGATGCGCCCGCAGCCGACGGGGACGTCGATACCACCTGTGCCATTGCGGATGACATCGTCATCGGCATGGTGAACGAGCAGTCTGGCGGCTCCTTCTTCGCCGGCGTCGGCGTGCTGGAGGGTGCCGAGACCGCGATCGAAGAGATCAACGAGACGGGTTACCTCGGCGACGGAGTGACGCTCTCCATCGAGGTCGCTGACACGGCCAGCGAGACGGACCGCGCCAGCGCCGAGACGACGAAGATGCTCAACAACCCTGACGTCATGGCCGTCATCGGCCCGGCGAGCAGCCAGTCGGCCATCGCTGTCGCGCCGGCCGTCGGCAAGGCTCAGGTCCCGACCATCTTCACGCAGGCGGGCTCTGAAGGTGTCGTCATCAACGACTGGACCTTCCGCGCGACCCCGCCCACGGGGACCTACTACAACTCGGTGGTGGAGTGGGTCGCAGACAACGGCTACAAGACCGTCTCTGTGATCTACAACGGCACGTTCCCCACTTTTGCGGAGATGGGCAAGACTCAGATTCCGGAGCTGGCCAACGAGCTCGGGCTGGAGATCCTCTCCTCGCAGGAGGTGCAGTCGACGACGCAGGATTACACCAACCAGGCGCAGGTCATCGCCAACGAGAACCCTGACGCCGTGATCATGCTCATCCTGCCCGCGCCTTCGATCACCTTCATGAACCAGCTTCGTGACGCCGGCTACAAGGGACAGATCGTCGGCACGCCTTCGCAGGCCGGCGGAATGGTCGCCGACGGCGGTGCCGCGGTCGAGGGCATCGTGTACCCCGTCGCCTTCACGCCCGCCATGGAAGACGAGGACGCGAAGAACTTCGTGAAGCTGTTCGGCTCCGCGTACGACGGCCGTCTGCCCAACACCTACAACGCCGAGGGCTATGACGCGATCTGGTGGATCGCCCACGGCATCAAGGAGACGGGCTGCTCGACCCGCGAGGGCATCCAGGAAGGCCTCGTCGCCGTCGGGAACGCGGGATTCGCCGCGGCTCAGGGACGTAGCGGTCTGACCTTCGTCGACGGCCATGACGTGCGTGTCGAGGGCACGGTCGTCACCTGGGCCAACGGCGAAGAGTCGCTGGTCGAGTAAGGAGATAGTGGCATGCAGGAGCTCCTCAACGCCGCGACGCTGGGTTCCATCTACCTGTTGTTCGCCCTGGGTATGGCATTGCCCTGGGGGACCATCGGAGTCCTGAACTTCGCCTACGGGTCGACGTTCATGTTCTCAGCGCTCGTTGTGCATCTCGTGTCCAAACTGGTCGTTTTGCCCATGCTTGGGGCGCTCCTGCTTGCCGTCCTCATCGGCGCCGTCATCTCGGTGCTGACGCAGCTGCTCGTCTTCCAGCCGATCGTGAAGAGATCGCGATCGCACCACCAGGCAGAGCTGCGGGTCATCATCGGTGGTATAGGCGTCTCGGCGATTCCGCTGGCGATCGCGGAGAAGGTGACCGTCAACGCCCCCTTCGGCATCCGCAGTTCGTACGAGGCGACCGTCATCGAGATCGCGGGATTGCGGGTCAGCTCGACCGGCCTCATCATCATCGTCGTCGGCCTGGCCATCGGCATCGGGGTGACGATCTGGCTCCGTCGCTCCAAGCAGGGCCTCGCCCTCCGCGGGATCGGCACCGACGCTGAGACCGCGCAGGGAATGGGCGTCAACCGCGACCTTCTCGGGCTGGGCACGATGGCCGTGGCAGGCGCGCTGGCCGGACTCGCCGGCGGCCTCCTCACCTTCTATCTTTCGGCCATCTCTCCCGAATCGGGCGACACACTGCTGATCAAGGCATTCGCGATCATCGTGCTGGGTGGCCTCGGATCCATGGGCGGCGTGATTCTGGGTGCGTATGTGCTCGCCGGTGCGGAGACCATCATGACCGTGACCGGACAGGGATCCTGGGTGGATGCCGCGGCCTTCGGCCTCATCTTCGTGATTCTGCTGCTGCGACCACAGGGGCTCTTCGGGCGAAAGGAAGTGCGCCGAACATGAACTGGTTCCTTGCCAACATTGTCCTCATCCAGACGACCTTCACCACGGCACTGCTGGCTCTCAGCCTGCAGATCCCCATGCGTGCAGGAATGTTCTCCTTCGCGGGCTTCGGTGCGTTCGGTATCGGCGGTTACACCGCAGCCATCGCGATGATTCATCTCGGATGGCCGACCTACCCAGCCATTGCCCTGGGCGTCATCGTCGCCGCCGCAAGCACGTACGTGCTCGGTCTCCTCGTGCGCAGGCTGAATGGCCTGTACCTCGGTATGGCGACCCTCGCGTTCACCCTCATCATTGCGGTGATCGTCGTCAACGGCGGGACTCTCACCGGCGGCGCGGCAGGACTGTACGGAGCAGTCGGCGACATTGAGCTGCCGCAGATTGCGCTCATCACCGTTGCGGTCATCGCTGTCGTCGCGTACTTCGAGACCGGCCGTCGCGGCCGTCGCGCGGACGCGGTCCGTGAGGACCCGGCCCTGGCCGCTGCGATGGGGATCAACTCCTCGCGCTTTCGACTCCTCGCCTTCCTCGCATCCGGCGCGGTAGGAGGCCTCACGGGAGCGCTCATGACGCTCAGTCGCACGACGATCGCTCCCACGGACATCAACTTCCACATGATCGTCCTGGCACTCACCGTCATCGTGGTCGGCGGGTGGGGATCATGGGTCGGTGTGGCCATCGGCTCGGTGGTCTTCGTGTGGCTCCCGACGTGGCTCGGCTTCGTGAGCGAGTGGGAGGGTGTCATCTACGGCTTCCTCGTCGCACTGGCCGCAGTCTTCCTGCCTGATGGCGTCCTCGGGGTGATCAAGTCCTGGATTCGGAAGTCCCGGATGCGCGGGCGGCCGTCCACAGTCGAGACGTCGGCGATCCCGTCCATCCGGGCGGTCTCCGGGGAAGCATCAGCGCATCGCGCCAAGACGGAAGGCCCCTCATGAACTCTGTCGAGAACGCCGCCGCTCAGGCCTCCGAGGTCGACCAGGCTCCATTGATCGAGATCGACGACGTCGCTGTTCACTTCGGTGGCGTGAAGGCCGTCGACGGCGTGACCATGCGTCTGCGGCCGGGGCTGATCTACGGGATCATCGGCGCGAACGGGTCGGGGAAGTCGACGCTGTTCGGAGCGATCAGCAGGCTCGTGCCCTTGACGAGGGGGTCGTTGCGCTTCGACGGTGTGCCGTTCGACCGCCAGCCTGCGTACAAGATCCCGCATCTCGGCATCGCGCGCAGCTTCCAGACGGTCCGCCTGCTCGAGGACCGGACCGTTCGGGACAACATCCGACTGGGTCACGACGCGGTCGGCAAGGCGTCGCGCTCCGTCATCGAGCAGCGCGTCACTGATGTCCTCACTCGTCTCGCCCTCGACGAAGTGGCCGAGGTCTATCCGGATGCCCTGTCCTATGGGATCCAGCGACGCGTCGAGATTGCGCGCGCCATCGTGAGTCAGCCCCGGCTCCTCCTCCTGGATGAGCCCACGGCCGGGATGAACGGGCCGGAGCGCGATGAGGTGAGCGAGCTGATGCTGGCGTTGAAGGGCGAGGGGATCACGCAGTTCCTCGTCGAGCATGACGTGCAGATGATGGTCGACACGTGCGACTACCTGTTCGCGATGAACATGGGCAAGCTGATCGCCGAGGGGCCTCCGCAGTCGGTGGTCGAGGACGCCGAAGTCCGGAGATCGTACATGGGAGGAAGCGCCGATGCTTGAGATTCGTGATCTTCAGGTGAGCTATGGAGCGGTGCGCGCGGTGCGAGGGGTATCGCTTCATGCGGCCCCCGGGCGCGTGTCGCTTGTCCTCGGCGCGAACGGCGCGGGAAAGTCCACCACGCTTCGTGCGGCGGCCGGCTTCCTTCGCCAGGCGGAAGGCTCGGTGTCCCTCGACGGGGATGAGCTCCTCGGACGCCCGGCGAACGCCGTTGTGCGGCGTGGAGTCACGCTCGTCCCGGAGGGGCGCAAGATCTTCGCGCCCCTGACAGTCGAAGAGAACCTCCGGCTCGGTGGGTACCTCACTCCTAAGCGAGAAGCGGCGGAGATCCTCGACACCGTGTACGAGCGGTTCCCGATCCTCTCGGAGCGACGCCACGGTGTGGCAGGGCTGCTGAGTGGAGGTGAGCAGCAGATGCTCGCTTTCGGGCGCGCTCTCATGTCACGACCGCGCGTGATTCTGATGGATGAGCCGTCGATGGGCCTCGCGCCCACGATGGTCCACACCGTCATGCGCAGCGTGCGCGAGATCGCCGACTCGGGTGTCGCCGTGCTGATGGTGGAGCAGAATGCCAACGCGAGCCTGCGGATCGCAGACGACGTGTCCGTCATGAGCCGCGGCGCGACGACGTGGACCGGCCTGGCCGGAGAAGTCGACATCCACGCGCTGCACGTGCTCCTCGGCGAGGGCATCTTCGACGAGCACACGCCGCAGTAGCGGCGACGAGAGAGGGGGCAGGGAGTGATCTCCCTGCCCCCTCTCTCGTCGGTTCACACGGTGCGCGGACAGATCTCCTTCGCGACGGCCAGAGCCTGGCGTGTGGCGTTGACGAGCCGGCGCTGGGCATACGCGTCGCCGACGATGTGCGCGCGCACGCGACCCTCGGCGACGGCCTGCTGCCACAGGGCGGCGTCGCTGACGCCTCCCGCCGCGACGACGACGTGGTCGACGTCGTCGATACGGTGCGTCCTGCCCGAGAAGATGTTGCGCGCGTCCACGCCGGTGGGATCGATGCCGGTGACCTCGGTCATGATCTCCACGCGCACGCCGAGCGCGTCCATCCGGCCGAGCACGGCGCCGATGCTGTAGCGGCCGAGCAGCTGCCCCGGCGCGGGCGACTGGTAGAACATCGTGACCGTCGCCCCGTCCACCGCGAGCTTCTCCGCGACGGCGAAAGGCTGCAGATGGTCCTCGTGCGCGATGAGCACGACGTTTCCTCTCGGCGTCGCGGTGCCGGTGAGCACCTCGGACGCCGTGTGCACGTGGGGGAGCGTCGAGCCGTCGAGCTCTGTCCGGTTGTCGCTCGATCCTGTCGCGAAGACGACATGCGACCCGTCGGCGATCGCAGCGAGATCGGCCTCGGTGAAGCGGCTCCGCATGCGGATGTCCACGCCGAGCCGGCGCAGTCGATCGTGCTGCCAGCGGAGGTAGCCGTCATAGCGCGACCAGGACGGCGCATGCGCGGCGACGGCGAGCTGGCCGCCGAGCGTGGGGCCCGCCTCGAAGAGCGTGACCTTCGCCCCCGCCTCCGCGAGGAGCGCGGCGATCTCCATGCCGCCGGGACCGCCGCCGACCACTGTCACGGGGGTCGCCGGGGCCGAGCGGCCGTGATGCCACTCGTGCACGCCCTCGTCGCCCGCGTGCGGATTGACGCCACAGGCGAAGGGCAGGCCGTCGGTGTATCTGCGGTTGATGCAGTCGTTCACGCCGACGCACGGCCGCGTGAGTGACGAGGTGCCGTTCTTGGCATGGACGAGCACATCCGGATCGGCCAGATGCGCGCGCGCCATGCCCACGGCATCCGCGTCTCCCGCAGCGACGATCTCCGCCGCGCGCTGCGCAGAGGAGATGAGTCCCGTGTACAGCACGGGCACCGAGAGCGCCTCGCGATAGTCGCGGGCGATGTGAGACCAGGCGCCCTCCTCATAGAAGTGGGGCTGGATGTAGCTGGGGTTGCCCCAGGTGTTGCCGTGCACGATGTGGACGTAGTCGATGAGTCCGGTCGCGACGAGGTGCTGAGCGATCTCGATGCCCTCTTCACGGCTGAAGAACATGCCGTCCTCGCCGTTGAACCGCACGCCGAGGGCGCGCTCGGCCCCGAGGGCCGCGCGCGCGGCGCGAAGGATCCGCAACGGGAACCGCAGCCGGTTCTCGAAGCTCCCCCCGTACTCGTCCGTGCGTCCGTTGACCTGGGCCGAGGCGAACTGCATCGTGAGGTCTTCATGGTTCATGTGCAGTTCGAGGACGTCGATCCCCGCACGGAAGGCCTGCGCCGACGAGTGCGCGTACTCATCCACGAAGCGGTCGATCTCGGTGGTCGACAGCACGTGCGGCGCGAGCGCGTTCAGCTTCTGGCCGAAGCGGGCGGACGGGGCGTGCGGGTAGCCGCCGTTCAGTGTCAGCTGGGTCGCGGCGAGAGAACCGGCCTCGTGCATGACGTCCACGAAGCGGCCCGTGCGCTCGACGTAGTTCTCGAAGCGGAAGGGCGTGGTCGTCACGGCGCTGAGCCCCTGCGGCTCGAAACCCGTGGGAAGGATGTTGCTGACACGTCCGGGCATCGTCGCCCAGGCGATCTCACCCTGCGCGCGTCGGCGCAGGTAGGCCAGCGCCTTCTCGGCCTCTTCTTCCTTGCCCCACAGGTTTCCGATCGCGGAGGAGTGGGGCGGCATCACGACGCGCGAGCGCAAGGTGAGAGGGCCGATGCGCAGGGGCTCGAAGAGCGAGGTCTGCTCGGCCGGCCCCCGGGACATCACTCGCCGCCGATGCGGATCGCGCGTTCGGGGCAGTTGCCCTGCGCTGCTCGCGCTGCCTCGCGCTCTTCCTCCGTCTGCGGCTGCTTCTTCACGTAAGCGAGGCCGGTCTCGTCGCTGATCTCGAACAAGTCCGGTGCCATCATCAGGCACACGCCGTGACCCTGACATACCTTCTGGTCAACACTTACGTCCATGCCATGCTCCTCACCTTTGGGGTTGGCTGGCCCGCGCATCGATGCCCGGGCCCCGTGGTCTTGAAATACTATGATAAATGTTATGCTAGATACAATCTGGTAGGGACCACAGCTAGTTCCCGTCAACACGAAGAAGTGGAGATACACCGATGAGCGGACCGGTTCGCGGGCCTGTGGTCGAATTCGACCACAACTCGAAAGAACACAGTGCGGATACTGTCGCCAGTTACCGCCACCTGCGCGAGCAGGCGCCCGTCGCCTGGACCGAGGCGTGGGGCGGGTACTGGGTGCTGAGCGGCTACGACGCCGTCTTCGACGCCGCGCGCGATGACGACCTCTTCAGCTCCGCGCGCCTGGAGGAGTTCGGCATCACGGGGCAGTCGATCACCCTGCCCCAGAAGCCCATGCACATCCACCTTCCGATCGAGCTCGATCCGCCGGAGTCGCAGAAGTACCGGTCGATCATGAACAAGCTGATCACCCCCAAGCAGGTTGCAAAGCTCTTGCCGATGATCGACAAGTACGTCGACATGTTCATCGACGAGCTCATCGAGTCCGGTGAAGCGGACTTCTCCACGCTGACCGGCGTGCCCGCTCTCGTCACGATCACGTGGCTCGGCATGCCGACGAAGGACTGGCGGCGCCACGCGGCGTTCCACCGGGCCGTGCTGGCGGAGCCCGTCGGCAGCGAGGGGTACAAGCAGGCCGTCGAGGTCGAGCTTCCGTACCTGACCAAGCAGATCGAAGACGTCATCGCTGAGCGTCGCCTCGACCCGCAGGATGACGCGATCAGCTTCATCGTGACGCAGGAGATCGACGGCCGGCCGCTCACCGATGAAGAGGCCTTCGCGATGATCGAGCTCCTCATCTCGGGTGGCGTGGGCACCACCGCAGCCCTCTCGGGCCAGGCGCTGGTGTGGCTCTCGGAGAACCCCGAGATCCGCGCGGAGCTCCGCGAGAACCCGGAGCGCATGCAGAACGCCGTGGAGGAGTTCCTCCGGGTCTTCAGCCCCACCCAGGCGCTTTCCCGCACGATCACGCGAGACGTCGACTTCCACGGAGTGAGCATGAAGCGCGGCGATCGCGCGCTGCTGTCCTGGGCCTCGGCGAACCGCGACGGAGCCGACGCGGGCGACACCCCCGACGAGGTCGACATCACGCGCTCCCCGAACCGTCACCTGGCCTTCGGCGTCGGCAGCCACCGGTGCGCCGGTTCGCACCTCGCGCGGCCGATGGCGCGCTCGATCCTGCAGAAGATCATCACGCGCATGCCCGACTACAAGGTCGACACCGCGCACACCGAGCGCTACGCCGCTCAGGGCGTGAACACGGGCTACCTCCGGGTCCCGGCCACGTTCACGCCCGGCGTGAAGGTCTACGAGGACGAGTCGCTGAGCGACTTCGAACGGGACTGACCATGGCGACCCCACCTTCCCAGGAGGCGCCCGTGCGCGGCCTGCGTTGGGGGATCAAGGCGAGCTTCATCCGGTATGTCGCAGGCATGCCCGACGGCGTGATGTCGGTGACCGACGGCGCCGTGGACACCCCTGAGGGGTTCCTCTTCCCCGTGCGCGATTCGACGCAGTTCGATCCGCGCACGGGGATGGGGCGCATCCGGTTCGCGGGCGACGTGCGCTTCCGGGCGCACGGCGGCGCGCTCCAGCTGCGCATCGCGGAGCCGGAGCTCGTCGCCGACGAGAACGGCGCCACGCTGTTCGTCGGGGCGGTCGGCGATACGCGCCTTCCCGTGGCGGCCCTGTCCGCGCCGCGGCCCGCTCAGGGCGGCGGGATCGAGATCAGCGCGACCCTCACCGCCGAAGCCGTGCCGTACTTCAACGACGTCTATGCCGCGGGAACGGCGCTGGACCCGATCGTGATCCGTGGAGTTTGAACAGCTGCTCGCGCAACGAACAGCTTCCGAAGGAAAGGAACGTCACCATGTCCGCACAGGTGACCTATGTCTCGGCCTCTGGTGAGGAAGTGACTTTCGAGGGCGACGCAGGCGATTCCGTCATGGAGGTCGCCACGCGAAACGGGCTGTCCACCATCGTGGCCGAATGCGGCGGGTCGATGTCGTGCTCCACGTGCCACGTGTTCGTCGACGAGGCCAGCAGCGGTCTCTTCGAGCCGCTCACCGAGCTCGAGGACGAGATGCTCGACACGACCGCGGTCGACCGCGAGGAGTGCTCGCGGCTGTCATGCCAGCTGGTCCTGCCCGACGGGGCCGTTGTCCGCGTGACGACTCCTGAGACGCAGATGTGACCATGGGGCACGGCACAGTCATCGTCGGGGCCTCGCAGGCCGGAGTCCAGGTCGCCGCGAGCCTGCGCGACGCGGGATACACGGAGTCGATCACCTTGATCGACGGTGCGCATCATGAGCCCTACCAGCGACCGCCGCTGTCCAAGGACTTCCTCGCGGGAACCGTCGAGGCGCAGGGGCTGCGCTTCCGGCAGCGCGACTACTACGAGACGCACGGCATCACCCTCGCCCTCGGCTCCGCCGCGGTCGAGGTCCGCCGCGTGGGCGATGGCGGAGTCGTCGTCACGGAGGACGGTACGGAGCACCCGTACGAGCGCCTGGTGATCGCCGTCGGCGCGCAGTCGCGGGAGCTCGTGCTCCCGGGCGCCGAACTCGACGGAGTCCTGACGCTGCGCGACGCGGATGACGCGGACCGCGTGCGCGCGGCGCTGGAGACGGCGCAGGACGTCATCGTCATCGGCGGCGGATTCATCGGCCTCGAAGTGGCCGCGAGCGCCCTCAAGCACGGGAAGAGCGTCACGGTGCTCGAAGCCGCGCCCCGCATCATCGGCCGGGCGGTCGGCGAGGAGACCAGTTCCTGGTTCCTCGACGCTCACCGCAGCCGCGGGATGACCATCGAGGTGGACGCGCGCCTGGTGCGTTTCCACGAGCGCGACGGCCACGTCAGCGGTGTCGAGCTGGCTGACGGCAGGATCCTTCCCGCCGATGTCGTGGTCGTCGGCATCGGCGTCGTGCCGCGCACCGACCTCGCCGCGCAGCTGGGCCTGGGGATCGACAACGGCATCGTCGTCGACGAGTTCATGGTGGCCTCGGACGGACGCACCCTCGCGATCGGCGATGTCGCCAATGCGCCCAACCCCTACGACCGCGTGCGGTCGGCGATGGCGCGCGTGCGGCTCGAGAGCGTCAACAACGCGATCGAGCAGGCCCGCACGGCGGCGGCGACGATCCTTGGCGCGCCCCAGCCGTATCAGGCGGTCCCCTGGTTCTGGTCGAACCAGGGCGACCTGCGTCTGCAGATGGCGGGGCTCAACGTCGGGCACGACCGTGTCGTGATCCGCGGCGATCAGGATGCCCCGAAGTTCTCGGTGATGTACTACCGCGGCGACACGCTGCTCGGCGCCGACTGCGTGAACTCCCCCGTGGATTTCATGGCGGTGAAGTCCGCCCTGATGAAGGGCCAGAACATCCCGCCCGACGCGGCGACGTCGGATGCGCCGCTGAAGACGCTGGTCGTGGATCACTCGATCCCGAGCGGCTCGAACTGACTCTCGCCCGGGGCTGCCGCGACAGCCCCGGGCGAGTCCTCGCTCAGGCGCCGTCCACGAGTTCCCGCATGCGGCGCACGGTTGCAGCCGGGTCGCCGGCGACCGGCTGGATCATGAGGTTCGTCACGCCGGCCTCTTCGAATGCGGCGATGCGCTCCCTGACGTAGCTCTCGGGGCCGACGAGGTTCAGGCTCTCGAGGAGGTCGAGGGGGACCATCGCTTCGGCCTCTCGCTTCTTGCCGTCCAGATACAGGTCCTGGATCTTCTTGGCCTCGGCCTCCCAGCCGAGTTCGCAGACCAGGTCGTTGTAGAAGTTCTTGTTCCGTGCGCCCATGCCGCCGATGTAGAGGGCGAGCATCGGGCGGGCCAGGTCGAGTCGCTGCTTGACGTCCTCTCCGATGGCGACGATGCCGCCGGCGACGACCTCGAGCGGGGCGAGGTCACTCGGGCGGCGACGGCCGCCCTCCGTCAGCGCGTCGCCCCACACGGCACGAGCCCGTTCGGGAACGAACATCGTGGGCAGCCAGCCGTCGGCGTACTCCGCCGTGGCCTCGACGCTCTTCTTCGTGAGGGCGGCGACATAGATCGGCACCGAGGACCGCACCGGCGTCGTGAGCAGCTTCAGGGGCTTGCCGAGGCCCGTTCCCCGCCCCGGGGCGAGAGGGATCTGGACGAGTCCTTCGTGGCGTACCGTCTCTCGGCGCAGCGTGCTCCTGATGATCTCCACGACCTCGCGCATGCGGGTCAGCGGCTTCTCGTAGGGGACGCCGTGGAATCCCTCGATGACCTGCGGGCCGGAAGCGCCAAGCCCCAGGATCGCGCGTCCGCCGGAGACAGAGTCGATGCCCGCGATCGTCTGGCCGAGGGCCGTGGGTGTGCGCGAGTAGATGTTGATGATCGCGGACCCGATCTCGACGCGGCTCGTCTTCGCCGCGAGGTAGCCCATCAGGCTCGGTGCGTCGAACCCGTAGGCCTCGGCCACCCACACGGTGTCGAGTCCGGCGTCCTCGAGGGCCAGGACGGAGTCGGCGACCACGCGCGGGTCCCCCGCGTAGTCGAGCGCCGTGGAGAGCTTCATGTGTCGTCCTTCAGTTAAAGATGCCAATCAAACGAATGGTTGCCCAGTAAGGCTAGTGTTCGCCGGATTTTAGTGGAAGAGTATCGATCACCAAACGGTTGGTAGTGAACTCGAGGATGAGTGAAACGCTTCCGGCCGATCGTGTCCGCGAACCTGACGACGGAGACGATCCGCCGTGGCGTGCGGCGTGTCGGGTTCGAGGCCGAGTGGTCCCACACATGGAAGAGGAGAACGACATGTCAGCGAAATCGAGCCGATCCGCAGTGACGCGGGGCGTGCAGATGTCCGCAATCGTGGTCGCGTCGGTACTGGCACTGACCGCCTGCGGCGGCGGCGGCGGTGGGGAGGGCGGGTCCACGGCGGAGCCGAGTTCGGGCGGAGTGCCGTACGGCGCTTCGAAGGCCGAATACCAGGCGGCCTTCGAGGACATCGACCCGATCACCCTCATCACGCAGACGGCGGGTGCGCCCGGCAACGTGACGAGCGAGTACTTCGAGGCGTACCAGGATGCCATCACCGACTGGTCGGGAGGCAAGATCACCTTCGAGACGAACTACGCCTACTCGATCGCTCCCCCTACGGAGGTGAGCGCGGCCATCGCCGATGGGCGACTGGACATGTCTTACACCATCCCGGCGTACCACCCGGAGGAGCTGCCGACCGCCAACGCGCTGATCGACATGAGCATCTCGGGGCAGCAGACGCCGCTCGTGGGGTACCTGCAGCTGATGGGCTGGTCGGTGGAGCTCTCTCTGGCCTCGGAGGAGATCCGCTCCGAGTTCGAGCGGATGGATCTGTACCCGCTCCTGCCCGTCTACTCCCTCGGCCCCGACGTCTTCACCTGCGCCGAGCCGCGCTCCGACCTCGCCGAGCTCCAGGGTGCGACGGCGCGCATGGGTGCGCGTCTGCACGCTGAGCAGCTCGGTGCACTGGGTGTCCAGGGCGTGAGCATGTCGCTCGCCGAGATCTACGAGGCCCTTCAGCGCGGTGTCATCGACTGCACGGTCATCAACCCGCTCACCGCGTCGATCACGGGAACGATCGAGATCGCCCCGAACGCGCGGTACGTACCCGAGACCGGCTTCTCCGGAGGCGTCGGAGCGCTCGTGATCAACAACGATCTCTTCGCGTCGCTGCCGCTCCCCGCGCGCCAGCTGCTCCACGACCGGCTGGATGTCTTCGTTGAGGCCCAGATCGCCAGCGTTCAGGGCGCGTTCCTCGAACTCGTCACCGCGACCGAGGAGCACGGCGGCACCGTCGAGGTGTTCGAGCAGGACGTGCGCGACGCGCTCGCCGAGGTGAACGCCGACATCATCGAGGCCAGCAAGACGTCCCTGACCGGCGTCGCCGACCCGGGTGCGTTCGTCGACACCTCCGAGGCCGCCATGAAGCGGTGGTATGACATCGTGGTCGACCTCGGCTACGACCCGGAGATCACCTACGACGACTTCGCCCAGTGGCAGGCGGCGCAGCCGGCCGACGTCTTCGGGCCCTTCCTCGACGCGCTGTTCGGAGGCGATGTGCTCAGCGCCAGCCGGCCTTCCTGACCGCGCTGTTCCCCGCTCCCCCTGGCCCGTCGCGGGTCGGGGGGAGCGGTGCGTTGTGGCGGCGCCGCACGGGAACGGCCCCCGAGGGGTGCGTGAACAAGTCGCACCGCCTCGAGGGCCGTCGTGTCTCGGGTCGGGTCAGCCTTTGATGAGCGGCACGACGACGGCGGTGTCGTACCAGGAGGCGACCTTCGTGATGTGGGTGCCGTCCGTGTCGATGAAGTCGACGGCGTCGAACTCCACTTCCGTGCCGTTGGGCAGTGTGCCCTCGAACCGGATCTCGATCGCGGCGACGGTGCCGTCGATGAGGGTGCGCACCGGGATGTCCTCGTGCTCCGCGAACTGACGGACGACCGCGGTGAGCAGCTTGACGGCCTTCTCGCGTCCGACCGAGGTCAGGCTCATCCCGTGCTGGATGGTGACATCGGGGTGGAAGAGGCTCGCGAGCTCCTCCCACTTGTGATTGTTCACCGCGTCGAAGTAAGCGTCGACGAGTTCTTGCGTGGACATGGCGTCTCCTTGGGGGTGCGGGTGCGGGTTCAGTGTCGAGGGGGGCGGATGCTGCCCTGCTGGGCGATCGTGCAGAGGATCCGGCCGTCGCGCGAGAAGACGTCGGCGATGCCCAGGCCTCGCCCGCCGTGCATCGCCGGCGACCGCAGATCCATCAGCATCCAATCGTCCACGCGTGCGGGACCGTGGAACCACAGGGAGTGGTCCAGGGACAGGCCGCTCGCCGAGCCGTCGCCGAACCACAGTCCGTGCGGCTTCAGGCACGCGTCGAGCATGCACATGTCGCTGGCGAAGGCGAGCAGGGGTGCGGCTTCGCGAGGATCCATCCGCCCCGCATCGCCCGCCCGCATCCACGCCATCGAGTGCGGGTCGCGCTCGCCGCGCTCGGCGGAGAGCCGGGGCGGCGACGTGACATAGCGCAGGTCGAAGGCGGAGCGGTGATCCCAGTACCTGTAGGTGTCGGCGAATGCGCCCAGCTGCTCGCCGACGTTCGGCAGTGCGGTCGGCGGGGGCGCCGCCGGCATCACGTCCTGGTGCGCGGGGCCTTCGCGCTCGATCGAGAACGTCGTCTCCGCCCGGAGCATGACGTTGCCGTCCTGCAGGACTTCGACGCAGCGCCAGGCGGACGAGGCGCTGTCGCGCACGACCTCGACCTCGATGTCGACCGGAAGATCGGCGCGCCCGGTTCCGACGAAGTAGGCGTGGAGGCTGCGGGGCAGCAGTTCGGGCCTCGTGGTCTGCGTCGCTGCGGACAGTGCCTGGGCGACGAGCAGGCCGCCGTAGGGGACGCGTCCCTGCGTCGCGAGCGGAGCGCCCGTGAAGGCGGTGCCGTCGCGGGGAGTGAGCTTCAGGACCTCGCGGAGAGTGGCGAATGCGGCTCCGCCGGGGTCCGCCGGAGCCGCATCCTTCGCAGAGGTCGCGGGAGTGGATTCCCGCATCGATTACTGCGCCTCGCCGTAGTCGCTGAAGCCGCGACCGGTCTTGTAGCCGTAGTGGCCCGCGTTGACGAGCGCGCGCAGCTGCTGCGTGGGGCGGAAGCGATCGCCGTAGTGGTGCGTCATCGCCTCCGACGCCTTGACGAACGTGTCCAGTCCGCCCATGTCGGCGGTCTGCAGCGGGCCCATCGCGTGGTTGAACGCGAGCTGGCAGGCGCGGTTGACGTCTTCGGGCGTCGCGACGCCCTCCTCGACGATCCGCATCGCCTCGACGGCGAGCATCATGATGAGGCGCGAGGTGAGGAAGCCCTGCGTGTCCTTCTGGCACACGATGGTCTCCTTGCCGTAGCGCACCGCGAGCTCCTCCATCGCGGCGAGCGTCTCATCGCTCGTCTCGACGCCGCGGATGATCTCGATCAGGCGCATGACGGGCGGCGGGTTGAACCAGTGGGTGCCGATGACGCGGTCGGGGCGCCCCGTGGCGCTCGCGATCTTCGAGATCGCGAACTGGGACGTGTTGGAGGCGAGGATGACCTCGGGGCGGGCCACGGCGTCCAGTCGCCGGAAGACCTCCTGCTTGGCGTCGATGTCCTC
Organism: Microbacterium sp. NPDC055910; assembly: GCF_042271185.1. Lineage (NCBI taxonomy): Bacteria > Bacillati > Actinomycetota > Actinomycetes > Micrococcales > Microbacteriaceae > Microbacterium > Microbacterium sp. NPDC055910. The sequence goes on along the minus strand of NZ_JBHJZS010000022.1, from coordinate 15,150 downwards.
GACGATCGACTCGACGGCGTGATCGGTGTCGCGCGCGACGGCTTCCAGGTCGGTGCTCGTGGAGATGCGGCTGCGAGCCGCCTGAGCATCGACGTCGGTCAGCTCGCCCTTGCGGACCATGCGCTCCAGGCTGCGGTCGATGCGGCGGAGCCCCCGGGCGAGGTCCTCCTCGCGGATGTCGACGAGGGTGACCTCGAGGCCGGCGACTGCGGCGACCTGCCCGATGCCGTTGCCCATCTGGCCGCCACCGCCGACCACCATCACTTTGTTGATCGTCATTTCTTGCCCTTCGATGTGTGCGACTCGCCGAGTTCGTCGACGATCGGTATCCGGCCGGAGCCGGGTCTTTACAACTTACCAACCGATTGGTAGTTTCAGCAATATGCCGGAGATGAGTGATTGGGCGCGGTTCTGGGCTCGATTCGGGGCTGATCGCCCCGCGTTGCTGTCGGACCAGCTCACGATGACGTGGGGTCAGCTGAACGACGGATGCGGAGAGCTCGCCGCGGGACTTCATCGTGAAGGGCTGAAGAAGGGCGACCGACTCGGCTGCCTCATGCGGAACAGCCCCCACTACTTCGAGTTGCTGCTCGCCTGCAGCCGCATCGGCGTCATCTTCGTGCCGCTGAACCCCCTGCTCACGGGCAGCGAGCTGGAAGCCGTCGCCGGTGACGCGGGCCTGGCCGCGCTCGTGACCGATGCGACCTTCGTCGACGCGCTCGGACCCCTCGAGGGCATCGTCGGAGCCTCGCGGATCTTCTTCGTCGGCGAGGCGCCGGCAGGCGGGCGGCCGCTGGGCGGACTCCGCGCGCACGGGCGGATCGAGCGTTCGGAGCGGATGACGGCGGCCGACCCCGCGATGATCTGCTACACGAGCGGCACGACCGGCCGTGCCCGCGGTGCCGTGCTGACGCAGGGCAACCTCGCGGGGGTCGCGGCGAGTGCCGGCACGATCGACGGACTGACCTATCAGGATCGTGCGATCGTCACCGTCCCGCTCGCCTTCACCGGAGCCGGCGTCTCCTTCGGCGTCCCGCTCATGGCGTGCGGCGGATCGATCGTGATCCGCCAGGAACTCGTGCCGAGGCTCGTCCTCGACGACATCGAGACCAACGGCGTCTCGTTCATCGGCGTCGTGCCGCTCGTCCTGGAGCGGCTCGCCGCCGAACCCGACTTCGACGAGCGCGATCTGAGCGGCCTGCGCATCATGAAGTCGGGCGGCGCGATGGTGCCCGAGCACCTCATCCGTCTCTATCAGTCCCGCGGTGTCGGCATGGTCAACGCCTACGGCCTGACCGAGGGCACCGGTCTGAATCTGGAGCTTCCCGCTCACGAGGCGATCGCCCGTCTCGGGTCGGTCGGGGTGGCGCTCATGGGCCAGGATGCAATGGTCGTCGATGACGGCGGGCGCCCCGCGCAGCCGGGCGAGCGTGGAGAGCTCCTGCTGTCGGGCGCATGCGTCATGAAGGAGTACTGGGACGATCCCGAGGCCACGGCCGCCGCTCTCTCGGATGGCTGGCTTCGCACGGGGGACATCGCGACCGTCGACGAAGACGGGTACTTCCGCATCGTCGACCGGTCCAAGGACATGATCATCTCCGGGGGGATCAACATCTACCCCGCCGAGATCGAGAATGTCCTCGCCGCACATCCCGACATCGTCGAGATCGCCGTCGTCGGTGTGCCCGACGACGAATGGGGGGAGACTCCCGTCGCGTGCGTCGTCACGACGAATCCGGATCTGGACCTCGCGCAGCTCAACGACTTCGCGAAGTCGAGCCTCGCCCGGTTCAAGCAGCCCAGGCGCCTCGAGATCCGCACCGAGCCGCTGCCGCGCGGGATGAGCGGAAAGCTCCTCAAGCGCGATATCCGCGCGGAGCTGGTCTCTCGAACCAAGGAGCAGGCATGATCTCCCCAGACACCGATTCGATCGCCGTCCGGCGGGAGGGGCCCGTGACGGTCCTCCGCTTCACCCGGCCGGACAGCCTGAACGCCCTGTCGTTCGGGATGCTGCGGCATTTCCACGACATCCTCGACGACCTGCTCTACGACTACGAGCAGCGCGTCGTCGTGCTCGAAGCAGAGGGGCGCGCGTTCTGCGCCGGCATCGACCTCTACGACGTCACGGGCGGACAGCAGTGGGTCGAGGGGGTCGGGCGGGTTCAGGCGACCTATGGCCTCCAGGAGGCGGTCGGGCGGCTCATCACGAAGCTCCGCCGGATCCCGCAGCCGGTCATCGCCGTCGTCAACGGGCTCGCCGTGGGCGGCGGCTTGTCGATCGCCTGCGCGGCAGACGTGCGGATCGGGGAGCCCGCCGCGCGATTCAATCCCGCCTTCGTCAAGCTCGCGGCATCGGGCGGCGACATGGGATCGTCGTGGCTGCTGCCGCGGATCATCGGCTTTGAGGCCGCGGCGGCCATCCTGCTCACGGGACGCAATATCGACGCCGACGAGGCTCTGCGGCTGGGGCTGCTCACGAGCGTCGTCGAGGCGGGGGCCGGAACGGCCGCCGCCCTCGCGCTCGCCGAGGAGATGTGCGCGCTCGCCCCCTTCACGACCCGTATGACGAAGTCGCTCCTGAACCTCTCGCGCGACGGCGCGTCGCTGGATCAGATGATCGAGTACGAGAACAGGACCCAGGTGATGATGACGTCTACGGCCGACTTCACGGAGGCGACCACGGCATTCGTGGAGCGCCGTACGCCGAGCTTCGGTGACGCATGAGCGCCGATCGCCGTGAAGCGTTCCGGCTGTGGATCAACGAGCTGCCGCTCAGTCGCGAACTCGGCCTCCTCTGCACCGAGATCGGTCCCCGCGGCGCGCGCGGGGAGGTGCGCGCCCGCGATGCGCAGCGCAATCCGGACGGCAACATCTCCGGTGCGCTCATCGCCGCCGCGGTCGACATCATCGGCGGCATCGGGGTCACCGCGGCCTCGGACGGGCTCGGATCGGCGACGGCCGACCTGACGGTCCATTTCCTCGCGCCGGCCAGAGTGGATCCGCTCTCGTTCGAGGTCGAGGTGCTCCGGCAGGGGCGCCGCACGTGCGTACCCCACATCCGCGTCCACGACGCGAATGGTCGGCTGTGCGTCGTCGCGACGGGGACGTGGATGCTGCGCGACACCCCCGTCGCCATCGACGAGCTGCGGTCAGCCGATCACGACGATCGCGCCGAGACGGCCGCAGCGGCGCGTCCGGCCCGGTAGCCGAAGGTCAGGGCGGGGCCGAGCGTCCCGCCCGCACCGCCATAGGTCATGCCCGTGACCCCCGCCATCGCGTTGCCCGCCGCGTGCAGTCCCTCGATGACACGGCCGTCCACGTCCAGGACCCGGCCGTCCTCGTCGGTCAGCGGTCCGCCCTTCGTGCCCAGCGCTCCGCTGAAGATCTGCACGGCGTAGTAGGGCCCGGCATCCAACGGTCCGAGGGTCTGCTGCGCGCCCGCCCGGGAGCGGTCGCCGCTCCATCCGTCGTACGCGCTCGAGCCGCGCCCGAACGCAGGGTCGGTCGCCTCCTCGGCGCCCGCATTGAACACGGCGATCGTCCGCTCGAGACCGATCGGGTCCACTCCGATCTTGGCGGCGAGCTCGGACGGGGTCCGACCCGACGCGATCCAGGCGGGCGCCTCACCGGCGGGGGGAACCGGGCCGAAGCCGTACTGCGTCAGGTACTCCTGGTCGAAGACGAGCCAGCACGGCAGGTTCGGGTAGTTGAACGTCGTCGCGTCGAACGCGTGGAACCCGCCGCTGAGCGCGTTGTAGTTGGCCGCTTCGTTCACGAAGCGCCGCCCGTCCCTGTTGACGATGATCGAGCGAGGGAGCGTCCGCTCGCGCAGGCACAGCATGGTCTCCATGCCCTCTTTCGTGGGCATCTGCCAGACGGGTGCCCACCAGGCCTCGCGCATCGTGCCGAGCGCCGCACCCACGCGCATCGCCATGCGCAGACCGTCACCCGTGTTCGTCGGCGGGCTCGCCGGCGTCGTCATGGGGCCGCGCAGGAACGTGCGCACGAGATCGGCATCCCATTCGAAGCCGCCCGTCGCGATGATGACCGACCGGGCGTCGACGTGCTCGAGGCCCTCGGCCGTCTCGATCTCGACGCCCACGACGCGGCCGTCGGAGGTGAGGAGCCTGGTCGCCCGGGCATCGGTCTCGATCGTGGCACCGTGGTCGAGCAGTCCCTTGAGCAGGCCTGCCACGAGCGCCTGGCCTGTCCCGCGCTCGTTGTTGGCGCGGCGGGCTGCGATCAGCTCGGGATCGATCCGTCCGGTTCCGCCGCCGAGAGGCCCCTCGCTGACGCGGATGTGGGCGCCCGCGGTGCGGGTGCGCACGCGGTCGGCCCACGGCCCGAGCTCCCCGAAGGGGAAGAGCTCGCATTCGAGGGATCGTCCCCCGGTGGGCAGGCCGCCGGGATGCTCGGGCTGGTAGTCGGGGTATCCCGTGACGATGTCGAAGCGCAGCGGACTGGTCCGCTCCAGGAAGCGGATCGCTTCGGGACCGGTCGTCACGAGGGTCTCGATCATCTCGCGATCCATGAGCCCGTGCGACAGCGCCATCATGTACTCGATGCCGGCTTCGGTGCTGTCGGCGATTCCCGCCTCGGCCTGGGCGGGGTTGTTCGGCATCCAGACGATTCCGCCTGACATCGAGGTGGTGCCGCCGATGAGCGAGGACTTCTCGAACGCCGCGACGCTCGCACCCTCGGCGCGGGCGGCGAGCGCTGCGGTGAGGCCTGCAGCGCCGCAGCCGAGGACGACGACGTCGAAGCTGCGTCGGGGTGTGCTCACGATCAGGCCTCGTTCTCTCTGGCCGCGAGCGCGGCATCGACGGGAAGAAGGGCCCGGACCTGGTCCTTCATGATCTTCCCCGTCGCGTTGAGGGGGAAAGGCGCGGACACGAACCGCACCTCCTTCGGGCATTTGTAGCCGGCCAGGACGTCCCGGCACGCGCGGAGCACATCCGCGTCGCTCAACTCGCTGTCGGGGTGCGGACGCACGACGGCCACCACGCGCTCCCCCCAGTGGTCGTCGGGCACGCCGAGGACGACGGCTTCGGCCACCGAGGGCAGCTGGTAGATGACGTTCTCCACCTCGGCGGGATACACGTTGAAGCCCCCGCTGACGATCATGTCCTTGAGGCGGCCCGTGACGTAGAGGTAGCCCTCGTCGTCGAGATAGCCGAGGTCTCCGGTCCGCAGCCACCCGTCGACGATGGCGACCTCGTCCGGACGCTGCCAGTACCCGGACATGATGGAGGGCCCCGATACGCGCAGCTCCCCGATCTCTCCGGGTCCGAGTTCCCGGTCGTCCGGCCCGAACACGCGCACGTCGCTGTACATGAGTGGCTTGCCGATCGATCCCGCCTTGCGCACGGCATCCTGCGGCATGAGGCACGACGAGATGCCGCACGACTCGGTGAGGCCGTAGGCCTGGACGAAGACGGAGACGCCGCGGGCCTGGAAGCGCTCCAGGAGCGACACCGGCATGGGTGCGGCCGCGGACAGGATGCGGCGGAAGCAGGTGAGATCGAGATCGGCGAACGCGGGGTGGTCGAGGAGCGATTTGAACACCGTCGGAACGCTCGCCATGTACGTGGGCCGGTCCTCTGCGATGGCGGCGGCGATCGCGGCGGGCGTTCCCTGCTCGAGGATGCGCAGCGTGCAGCCGAGGTGGAGGAACGGCAGGACCCCGGCGAGCATCGCGCCGGAGACGCTGATCGGCAGCGAGATGAGGGGCCGGTCCTCCCTCGTGAAGCCGACATCGACGGCCATGGATGTCGCGACCGACTGGATGTTGCGATGCGTGATCATCGCGCCCTTGGGGACCCCCGTCGTTCCAGACGTGTAGAAGATCCCCGCCGGGGCATCGTCGGAGAAGGGCGCGACCTCGCACGGCGTCGCGTCGGCATCCTCGCCGGGCCAGGCGGCGGCATGGCCCGTGAAGCCCGTGGGTGCCTGGTCGGTGAAGAAGGTCACGAAGTGGGGATGCGCGGAGTGGAGGAGTTCGGCCTGTGCCGCGCGACTCGAATCGGTGATGAGAGCGACCGGTTCGCTGTCGCACATCAGCGTCGTCAGTTCGGCGCCGGCCAGGCGCAGGTTGAACGGGACGAAGACGGCACCGAGCCGCAGGATGGCCATGGTCGCGGCGACGAAGTCCGCGTGGTTGTCGTGGAGCAGCGCCACGCGGTCGCCCGTCGTGACGCCCTCCTCGCGGAGACGGTTAGCGATCTGCCAGATCCGCCGTTCCAGGGCCCGATAGCTCACCGCGCCGGCCGAGGTGACGACCGCGGCGGTGTCCGGGGTGCGTGCGGCGTGGCGCGAGATCCAGGTGGAGACCCCCGGGCGGAACGCGAGTTCCGCCGCGGTCGGCGTCGCAGTCATGCCGCTCACAGCCCGACCTCCGTCCCGATGGCGCGGATCTCCTCGGGTGTGCGCAGCCCCATCATGACGACGGTGCGCACGGGCGACGAGCGCCATCTCTCGAGGCGCTCCGCGATGCGCTTGGGCGATCCGACGAGCGCGGTGCCGTCCACGAGGTCGTCGGGGACCGCCTCGATGGCCTCATCCCGCCGCCCCGCGAGGAACAGATCCTGGATCTTCTCCGCGGCATCGGCGTAGCCGGCCCTGGCCACGGCGTCGTAGTGGAAGTTGGCACCCTTCGCGCCCATGCCCCCGACGTACCACGCGAGTTCTGCTTTCGCGCGGCGGAAGGCCGCGCGCACGTCGGAGTCGACGAAGGTGTTGACGGTGGCCACGATGTCGAAGCCCTCGGGGCGACCGGCGATGGCCTCGCCGTAGACATCCTCGAAGACATCGATGTGGGTGAAGGCGGGCAGCCAGCCGTCGCCGATCTCGACGCTCAGCTGAACGTTCTTCGGGCCCTGGGCGCCGAGATAGATCGGGATGTGGGAACGGTACGGCTCGGTGATCAGTCGCAGGGGCTTTCCGCGCCCCGTCCCTCCCGGGTAGGGGAGGGGGAAGAACTCGCCGTCGTTCGTGACGGGCTGGCTGCGGTCCCAGAACCGGCGGAGGAGGGCGACGTACTCCCGGCTGCGGGAGACGGGCTTGGGGAAGGGTCTTCCGTACCAGCCTTCGACGATCTGCGGGCCCGAGACGCCGATGCCCAGGATGAGCCGGCCCTGGCTGAGTGCATCCAGCGTCATGGCGGTCATGGCGACGTTGGCCGGTGTCCGGGCGTCGAGCTGGATGATCGAGGTGCCCAGTTTGATGCGCGACGTTCGCGCGGCATACCAGGTCAGCGGTGTGAAGGCATCCGAGCCGTACGCCTCTCCGGTCCAGACGGAGTCGAACCCCAGATCCTCGGCGGCGAGCACGAGGTCGGTCGCATCGTGGGGGTGCTTGCCCCAGTATCCCAGTCCCAGGCCCAGCTTCAGGTCATCGCGCATGAGGACAGCTCTCGTGAAGGGAGGTCGAACGGCCCGTCATCCGCGAGACCGCCGTTGGTCAGTTCAAGTATGGTGAGGAGAAGAGGATCTGGCAACCAGCCGTTTGGTTGTTTTATGCTGACCGCGAGTGTTCCTCCACCGAAGGGCTTTCTCGTGGACATCCTGGACGCGCCCGAGTACTGGGCTTCGACGTGCCCCCGCGAGATCGCCGTGCGCGACGACGCGGGCGACCTCACCTGGGCGGAGCTCGTCGGCGCTGTCCGTGTGCACTCCGCAGGGATCCGTGCGCGCGGGGTGATGCCGGGAGATCGCGTCGGCTTCCTCATGGAGAACTCCCGCCAGTTCTGCGTCAGTGCCCTGGCGATCCTCGCAGCGGGTGCCGTGGCGGTGCCCATCAACTACCGCTTGCATCCCCGGGAGATGGCGGAGCAGCTCGATGACGCCGGTGCCGGTCTTCTCCTGCACGACGAGGCCTACCGCGACAAAGCCGGCGAGGTCGCCTCGCGCAGCGGGATCCGACTCCTGTCGGCGACGAGCGAGGAGGCCGTCGCCGAAGACATCCGTCCGCGTGTGCGACGCGGCGAAGACGATCTCGCGGTGATCCTGTACTCCTCGGGAACCACGGGCCACCCCAAGGGCATCGCCGTCAGCCACCGAAGCATCTACGCCATGGCCCACGACCGGATCGTCAACGACGGCTGGTCGCGCCTGACGCGGACCTATGTTCCGTACCCCCTCGCGTTCTCGGCCGGCCTGCTCGCGTCCTGGATGGCGACGATGGTCGCCGGGGGGATGACGGTGGTGGATGCCGCGTTCGACTCGGCGCGCGCCATCCGCCGGTTCCACGAGGACCGGATCACGGTGTTCATGTCGGTGCCGGCGCTCTGGCAGGCCATCGCCGAGCACCCCGATCTGGACGGCGCCGACCTCGGATCGCTGTCGACGGTCTCCGCGGGGGGCGCGATGGTCGCGCCCGAGCTGATGTCGCGACTGAGGTCGCGGGGCATCCTGCTCTCTCAGGGCTATGGGCTCACCGAGTCCTCCGGCGTCGCAACGGCGCTGCGCCCCGAGGACATCGACCGCAAGCCTGGGTCGATCGGCCGCCCGATGATGCGCATGGAGGCGAAGATCGTCGGTCCCGCGGGGCAGGACCTGCCGCCGGGAGAGCGCGGCGAGCTGTGGCTGCGCGGGCCGGCCGTCATGGACGGCTATTGGAACGGGCACGCGGTGGACCGCTCGGTGCTCGCCGACGGGTGGCTTGCCACCGGCGATGTCGCGATCATGGACGAGGACGGATACCTGTACCTCGTCGACCGTCTGAAGGACATGATCATCACGGGTGGCATCAATGTCTTCCCCGCCGAGATCGAGCGGGTGCTCGGTCAGATCCCGGGTGTCGGGGAGTGCGCCGTGGTCGGCGTGCCGCATGAAAGGTGGGGCGAGACGCCTGTCGCCTTCGTCGTCAGCGCGGACAGCGCCCTCACCCCGGCGCACCTCGACTCGGAGCTTCGGAAGGTCCTGGGCGGTCACAAGATCCCGACGCAGTTCTTCGTGCGGGCCCAGGCGCTTCCGCGCAGCGCGAACGGCAAGGTGCTGCGCCGGACGCTGCGCGAGGAGATCCTCCGCGCGGAGGACGCCCGGCGCGGGCGCGAGCGGATCACGGCGCTCCTGGAGCGCTACTTCACCGCCGTGAACAGCCGGGACTGGGATGCCCTGCGATCCGTCCTTCACCCCGACATCTCGATCCGCCACGCGGATCTCCTCGAATCGCACGGCGTGGACAGCGTCGTCCGGCTCTACCAGGCGATCCTGCACCAGTACCGCGAAGGCGAGCACGAGGACCGGCCGACGCGGATCCTCATCCAGGGCGACCTCGTCGCCGTGGAGATCCAGGCCACCGTGGTCAAGCTCGACGGGACCCGGGTGGAGTTCCCCGCCGTGGACATGATCGATATCCAGGACGGCCTCATCCGGCGCGTCTCGACGTGGTACGACACGGCGCGTGTCGTCCCCCTCATCAAAGGCGAGAAGACATCATGATCGACACCCTCTCGGCGAGCACCCAGCTCGATGACCTCCTCAGCTCCCGCTACAGCTGCCGGGGATACCTCCCCGACGAGGTCCCCGACGAGGTGATCCGCCGCGTCTTCGAGATGGCGCAGAAGACCGCGTCCTGGTGCAACACCCAGCCCTGGCAGGTCACGGTGACGCGCGGCGACGCGACGCGGCGCTTCGCCGCGGCGCTCACCGACTACGCCCGGGCCAACCCGCCTCGCGCCGACCTCGATGTCCCGGCGGGCTATCACGGGGTCTACAGCGACCGGCGGCGCGAGAGCGGATTCGCGCTGTACGCGAGTCTCGGGATCGCGCGGGATGATCGCGCGGCCCGCGACGCGCAGGCGGCGAAGAACTTCGACTTCTTCGGGGCCCCGCACACGGCCGTCATCACGACGGACCGCGAGCAGGGGGTCTATGGCGCGATCGACTGCGGCGGATACATCTCGACCCTGATGCTCGCCGCCCGCGCCGCGGGACTCGCCTCGGTCGCGCAGGCCTCCGTCGCCCTCTACTCCGATGCGGTCCGCGCGCATTTCGGACTCGGTGAGGACCGGCTCGTCGTGTGCGCCGTCTCCTTCGGGTTCGAGGACCCGGCCCACCCCGCCAACTCCTTCCGGACGACGCGTGCCACCGTCGCCGACGCGGTCGAGATCCGCTCCGAGTGACGATCCCGCGGTGCTCGCCGGGTGGACCCGGCGAGCACCATCGGCTCACGCGGTCGGTCGCGGGTGGATGATCGCGGGGTCGACTTCGACCCGCTTGTGGCGGATGCGCAGGCCCTCCGCCGTCTGCACGTGCACGTCCCGGTAGCACCCGGTCTGCACGCTCGTCGTGTCCTCGAAGTGGAACGTCGCCGTGAAGTACGCGTGCGTGTGGATGAGATCGCCGTCCACCCGGAGCACCCGCACGTTGGACACGAGGTGGCGTGAGACCGTCCCCGGCTGAGCGAGGAGCGGCGCGTACGCCTTCAGCAGGGCATCGGCGCCCACGATGACAGCGCTGATCCTCCTGTTCGATTCGAACGTGACGTCCTCGGTGAGCAGGCTGCGCAGCGTCTCCATGTCGACATCGTCGACGGCTGCCGCGTAGTCGAAATAGAGGGCGGTGACCCGCTCGATCAGTGTGCCTTCGGCGTGGGGGGACATGTTCATTCTTGCCTCCGTGGGTCTTTCAGATCAGGGCGGCCAGCGCGTAGGCCTGCCGCGTTGCGAATGAGATGCGTCGCGGGGCGTAGGCGTCCCCGAGGATGTGCGCTTCACGGCCGGCTGCCTCGAGGGCTTCGAAGAGCGCGGATTCCGCCGTGCCGCCGCACGCGAGCGCGACGGTGTCGAACCCCGTGTGCGTATGCGGCGCGCCGCTGTAGATGTTGTGCGTCGTCAGCGTCGATCCCTCGATCGAGACGACGCGCTCCATCACCCGGAACTCGGCGCCCGCGGCCGTGAGCTTGGCCAGCACCGCGCCGATCGAGTACTTGCCGACGAGGGGTGCGATGCCCGGAGTCTGGTAGAAGACCGTCACCTTCTTCCCCTTCTCCACGAGGTGGCTCGCCACGGTGAGGGGCTGCATGTGGTCCTCCACCGCGATGACCGCCACGTTCTCGCCGACATCGGCCAGACCCTGCAGGACGTCGCGTCCGTCGACAACGTGATCGGAATCGAAGCCGGGCAGGTCTGGACGCGTCGAGGCTGCACCCGTCGCGACCACCACGACATCCGCCTCGGCGGTCAGGACCGCATCGATGGTCGCCTCGCGCGAGAGCTCGACGGTCACCCCGGCCGCCGCCAGGCGTCGCTCCTGGAAGGCGATGAAGGCGCGGTAGGAGGCGTTCTCGCTGACCGCCGAGGCGGGGAGCAGCTGACCGCCGAGGGCGGCATCGCGCTCCCAGAGGTGCACCGTGTGCCCTCGCTCGGCCAGGAGTGCGGCGCTCTCCATGCCGGCGGGTCCGGCGCCCACCACGAGGATGCGGCGCGGCGTCTGAGCGACCGGCAGCGGCCCGTCCACCTCATGCCCGGTCGCCGGGTTCACGCTGCAGGAGAAGGGCAGGCCCTCGACGATCCCGCGGTGGAGGCAGTCGTTCGTGCCGATGCACGGCCGGATGCTCGCGAACTGCCCGGCCCTGGCCTTGGAGACGAAGTTGGCCTCGGCGAACATCGCGCGGGCGAGTCCGACGACGTCGGCGTTGCCCTCGGCCACGACCGCCGCCGCCGCCGGAGGCGTCGTGACGCGGCCCGTGTAGATGACGGGCAGGGTGATCGCGTCGCGGATGCGGCCGGCGAGGTCGGCCCATCCGGCGACCGGATGCGTGTGCGGCTGGATGTAGCTCGGGTCCCCCCAGTTGTTTCCGATGACGCCGTGGATGTAGTCGACGTGACCGGTGGCCTCCAGCATCCGAGCGATCTCGATGCCGCCGTCGATGTCGTATCCGCCGTCGAAGAACTCGTCCATGTTCATGCGGACGCCCACCGCCATGTCGCGGCCGACGGCGGCGCGGATGCCCTCGAGCGCCCGCCGGAGGAACAGGCTTCGCCCCTCGAGATCGCCGCCGTACTCGTCGGTCCGCTTGTTGGTGGCGGGGGAGAGGAAGAGGTGCATGAGATCTTCGTGATTCGCGTGGATCTCGATGACGTCCAGTCCCGCAGCCTTGGATTCCGCGGCCGAGAACGTGTACTCCTCGACGAACCAGTCGATCTCGCGCCGGGTGAGCGCGTGCGGCGTCTGGTTGAAGTAGTGGTTGGCGAGCACGCCGGAGGGGGAGTGGGGGGTGGCGCCCTGTTGGATGAACTGGATGCCCGCATACGCACCGCCGTCGTGCACGGCTTGCGCGTACAGCCCCGCCCGCTCACGGAAGTTCGGGCTGCGGAAGACGCCGTTCGCATACGCGCCGACGCCGGTCGGATCGAAACCCGGCGGCAGGATCGTGTTGCCCATGAAGCCGTTGAGGCCGCACACGAGCGCGACGCCGTCGGCCGCACGGCTGCCCCAGTACGCCGCGCCGCGTCGCGCTGCCGAGTCGGTTCCCCAGATGCTTCCCACCGAGAGCCCGTGCGGAGGCATCATGAACCGGCTCCGAAGGCGGAGCGGACCGATGTCGATCGGCTCGAACATGTGGGCGATGGACGAATGAGGTTCGGACATGTCTGCTCCTCGCAGTAAGGGGGTCAGCGGGCCTGGAGGTTCTGGACGCCGGTGTCATCCAGGGTCGTGACGTTCCAGGCGGCGAAGCTCTTGCCGGCCTCGCGTCCGCTGAAGTACGGCGTCAGCGTGGAGCGGAGCTCGTCGACCGTGAACACGGAGTCGTCGGCATCGAATCGCTTTTCCACCTCCGGCGCGGCGATGAGCGCGACGAAGCGTCCGTAGACCACGAACAGCTGGCTGGTGATGTCCTGCGCCGCCGGGGAGGCGAGGAAGGAGACGAAGGTCGCGACGCGCTCGGGAGCGAGGATGTCCAGTGCGCCGGGGTGGGGGTCCTCGGCGAAGATGTGCGACGTCATGTCCGTGCGGGCGCGCGGGGCGATGGCATTCGCCGTCACTCCGTATCGCGCGAGCGCCCCCGAGGTCGCGAGGGTCAGAGCGGTGATCCCGGACTTGGCGGCCGAGTAGTTCGGCTGCCCGGGGGAGCCGACAAGACCCGCCTCGGAACTGGTGTTGATGATGCGCCCGTACGTGCGCCCGTCGGGCGAAGCCTTTGCGGCGCTGCGCCAGTGCACCGCGGCATGGTGGGTCGTGGCGGCGTGCCCCTTGAGGTGGATGCGGATGACGTCGTCCCACTCCGCCTCGCCCATGTTGAAGATCATCGTGTCGCGGATGATCCCCGCGTTGTTGACGAGGATGTCGAGCCGGCCCCACGTGTCCACCGCTGCCTCGACGGCCTCGCGAGCGAGGTTCCAGCTGCTGATATCGCCCTTCACGGCGATGGCGTCGCGTCCGAGAGCCTTGATCTCGGTGACGACGGCGTCCGCGGCATCGCCGAGGTCGTTCACCACGATGTTCGCCCCGCGCTGCGCGAGCGCGAGCGCTTCGCTGCGCCCGAGCCCGGACCCCGCTCCCGTCACGATCGCGGACATTCCCTCGAGAGACACGTCGTCGGACATCACTTCACTCCTTCTTCTTGGTTGATGCGGCGGTGACCGGGGATGCCGATCGCCGTCGCGATGCCGAGGGCACCGGATCCGATGCCGATCAGCAGAGTCGTGGTCACCGCCGCGGGGCTGGCGAGGTCGATGCCGTCGACGAGGATCCGCTCGGTCGCGAGCACGACGGAGGCCACGGTGGCGGCCAGCGTCATCCCGATCGATCGCATGAGGGCGTTCAGGCCGTTGGCCGCGGCGGTCCGGTCGGTCGGTGTGCCGGCCATGATGATGAGGGGGAGCGCGGCGAAGCTCAGGCCGAAGCCGCAGTACACGATGACCGCCGACACCATGAGGATGACGGCGTGCGCCGGCAGGAGCGCCAGGGCATAGCCGACCGCGACGAGCGCCGCGCCGAGCTGCAGCGTCGTCCGCGCCCCCCAGGTCTGCGAGATCCGAGCGGAGGCGGGCCCGGCCAGCATCATCGCCAGCCCGCCGGGGAGCATGATCCATCCGATGTCGAACTCGGACAGGCCCAGCCCGTACGACACGGAGGAGGGCGCGACGATCTGGAGGGGGAGGACGATGACGACGAACATCATGGAGAACCCCATGGCGATGCCGGCGAGGTTCGCCCAGAACACCGAGGGCGTCAGGGCGAGGCGGATGTCGACGAGGGGAGCGGGCCGGATCCACTCGTAGCCGCACCAGCCGGCGAGGAGAAGGATGGAGCCGCCGAGCAGCGCGAGGAATGCGGGGCTCGTCCAGCCCCAGGCCGCGCCCTGCGTGATGGCCACGAGGAGAGCGCCGATCGCGAGGCCGAAGCCCACGGCGCCGGGAACATCGAGGCGGGTCCGGACGGGGCCGGTGTCGCTCGCGGGAATGAGCGCGAGGACGAGAACCAGGCAGAGGGCGGCGCACACCGCGGCGAACCAGAAGAGCCAAGGCCACGAGAACCAGGCCAGGACGACCGCCGACACGGGGATGCCGAGCGCCCCGCCCAGTCCCATCGTCGCGCCGAGCGTCCCGACCGCTGCCGGAAGCCGGTCTGCGGGGAGGAGCCTGCGCAGGAGCGACAGGCCCATCGGGATGATGCCCATGCCCATGCCCTGGAGTGCGCGTCCGACGATCATCGGCCCGAGGCTCAGGCTCAGGGCGGAGATCACCGCGCCCACGATCGCTGCCGCGAGACAGAAGACGAGCATCCGCCGTTCGCCGTAGATGTCTCCGCAGCGCCCGACGATGGGCTGCGCGATCGCGCCGGCGAGGAGGCTCGCCGTGAGCACCCACGAGCCGCCGACGACGTCGGTGCCGAGGGCCGCGGGGATGCTCGGGATCAGCGGGACTACGAGCGACTGGAGGAGCACCGCCACCGTCCCCGATGCGGCCAGGACTGTCGTGACGGTGGTCGGCGATCCGGCCGCCCTAGCCACAGCGGTCACTCTGCGTCCCGAGCATGATCCCTCATCCGTTCCGCCGGGGTGGCCCCCCCCCCCGGGGGGCCCCCCCCCCCGGGGGGGGGGAGGCCCGGTGGCCCTTGGCCCCGGCCCCCCGGACACCCGGTGCCCGGAGGCGGGGGGGGGGGCCGGGGGGGGCGGGGGCCGGCTCAGAAGGGCGCGGGCGGT
>NZ_JBHJZS010000021.1:0-56227 GCF_042271185.1 Microbacterium sp. NPDC055910 | reverse complement strand
TTGTCGACGGGTCGAGCCGTAGACCGGATGCCGCGGGCCCATCGGGTCCGCGGCATCCGTCGTTTCCGGACATGACGAGGGGCGGGCGCCGCTTCTCCCCCTGAGAGCGACGCCCGCCCGGTCCGTCGGCCGCGGAGCACGGTCCAGGCACGGTCCCGTACTCCGCGGACGAGGTGTGGAGGGAGGGCCGCTGGGGTCGGCCCGCCCTCACGACTCAGGCGCTGCGACGACGCGCGGCGAGGAGCATGCCTCCCGCGGCGAAGAGCGCGAACGCTGCGCCCGCGAAGGGCAGCAGCGACCCGCCGCCCGTCTCGGCGAGCATGTGGCCGTCGGCCGCAGCCGCCGCGCCCATGACGGGCGTGCTGGCCGTGCCGGGTGTTCCCGGGTTACCGGACGTTCCGGGCGTTCCGGGCGTTCCGGGCGTTCCCGGCGTTCCGGGCGTTCCCGGCGTTCCGGGTGTTCCCGGCGTACCGGGTGTTCCCGGGGTGCCGGGGGTTCCGGGCGTTCCGGGTGTGCCGGGGGTGCCAGGCGTTCCCGGGTCGGTCGGCGTCGACGGAGTGTCCGACGTGCTGTCACCGACGACCGAGATCGCGTTGCCGCCGAGCGTGATCGGCAGCGCGATCGGCGCGACGAGCTGTGTCCCGCTGAGCACCGAGTCGAGCCCTGACGTCATCGGCATCGGGGCCGTTCCCGTGGAGGTGCCCACGTCGGAGGCCGCCGAACCGGTCGACCAGCTGTCGCCGAGGACGGAGATGGCGTTGCCGGTGACGTCGATCGGCGCGGTGACCGGTGCGACGATCTGGGTGCCGGATGCGATGCCGTCGTTTCCGTCGGTGGTTGCGGCGGGTGCGGTGTCGGTCATGCCCGGTGTGGCGGGTGCCGTGGTGGTGTCGGACCAGCTGTCGCCGAGGACGGAGATGGCGTTGCCGGTGACGTCGATCGGCGCGGTGACCGGTGCGACGATCTGGGTGCCGGAGGCGATGCCGTCGTTTCCGTCGGTGGTTGCGGCGGGTGCGGTGTCGGTCGTGGCCGGTGCGGCGGGTGCCGTGGTGGTGTCGGACCAGCTGTCGCCGAGGACGGAGATGGCGTTGCCGGTGACGTCGATCGGCGCGGTGACCGGTGCGATGACCTGGGTGCCGGAGGCGATGCCGTCGCTTCCGTCGGTGGTTGCCGCGGGTGTGGTGTCGGTCATGCCCGGTGCGGCGGGTGCCGTGGTGGTGTCGGACCAGCTGTCGCCGAGGACGGAGATGGCGTTGCCGGTGACGTCGATCGGCAGATCGAGCGAGACGATGCCCTGCGTTCCGGACAGTATCCCGTCGTCACCGCTCGTCGTCTCCGATGCAGCGGGTGCTGCCGGAGCTGATTCCGCCACCTCGGGTTCGACTGTGGGCTCCGACCCCGTCGACCCGCTGTCGCCGATCACCGAGATCGCGTTGCCCGAGATCGTGATCGGAACGTCGAGTGACACGAGCGCCTGCGTGCCTGATGCCGCGGCATCCGAACCGCTCGTCGAGGCCGCGACGGGCTCGGCAGCGGCCGGAACGGGGGCCGTCGCACCCGAACTCGTCGAGTCGCCGAGAAGCGAGAGCGACGTGCCGTCGATCATGATGGGGAGTGAGATGTCGACGAGGGCTTGCGTGCCCGAGAGCAGTCCGTCCTCTCCCGTCGTCTCGGCCGCGTGAGCGGCCGTTGCGCCGAGCAGCGTGATGCCGCCGGCGAGGAGCGTGCCCCACAGGGCGCGCTTGATGAGGGTGTTCATGATGTCTTCTTTCGATTGAGTCGAATGGTGCGCGCAAGAGGCGCGCGAGGATGCACGCCGCCGAGGGCGGCAGAGCTCGACTCAATCGGGGGAAGCGTCGGTGGGGTCTGCGGGCGCCGGCGGCGCGTCGTCGTCCCCCGGCCCGGCTCGGCGCACCCAGGCACGGTGTGCGGCGAGAGGCAGGAGGGCGGCAAGCGCCCAGGCGCCGGAACCCGCACCGGCGGGTCCCGAAGTAGTGGCGAGAGAAGGGCAGGGGTCACCCGCGAACACGGGCACGGCGAGGCCGCCGTCCGTCGCCGACGACACGGCCGACGATGTCGACGGTGGTGGCGAGAAGGGCTGCGCGGATGCCGCGTGCCGAACGAGCGCGTCGACCGTGCCGGCTGCGGGCACGATCGAGGTGAAGTGGTGGGCCGGAGCGGACAGTGCCCCGGAAGCGTCCACGGCATCCGAGACGGATGCGGGGGGCTCGACCTCGTCGAGCGAGGGCGAGGTCGGGGCGGGCACGAGAATCGCGCCGACGTCCGAGACGGCATCGACCGTGGTCGTGAGGGTGTCGTCGACGCCGGCGCCGATGCTCGTGACGACGTCGTCGACGCCGAGGCCCGACACGACGGCGCCGACGACGGGAACTTCGGTCAGCACTTCGACGACCGGTGCCGTCACGGCGCTCACGACGCCGCCGGAGACGACCTGCTGCACGGGCGTCGTGACCGTGCTGACCGTCGTATCGATCGCCTCGCCCACCGCCTGAACAGGCTTCTGCACGGGTTCGGGTGCAACGTCCACGATTGCCTCGACAGCGTTGGATGCCGTCGAGGTCACGCTCGATACAGTCGCTCCGAGCAGATCGGTCGTGCCGCCGATGAGTCCGGTCACGGCACCCGTCAGACCGCGTTCGTCATCGGTGGCCGCGTGCGCATCGGATGCGCCGAGCCCGAGGAACACAGAGACCACGGTGCCCGCGAACGCCACGCTGATGCCCATCAGCGCTGCGCGAGCGAGCCTGCGCGGCTCACTCCAGGTAACGGTCTCCACGTTCATCTCCCGAGATAAGAACGTTGCGCGTCCGGTTGAACGCGTCTGAGGGTGCCTGGATGTCCGACGGTACTCCAGAGTGCGGCAGCTGTCCATGGCGTGCACGATTCGTGCGCGTGGTGTCTGCGAGTGGCGCGTGCTGTGCGCGCCGAAAAATCCCGTCTGACCCGGCGCGTCTTCGAGTTGCGATCCGGGGTGATCTGTGTACAACCTCGCAACCTTCAACGCCTACTTAAACCACATCCTTATCCACAGGGTGTGGATTTGGTAAGCCCAGGTCAATAGGCATTTATTGGACGCCAATGCGAGAGGGTGATGATCTTATCCACAGGACTTGTGCACAGGTGCGTCGGCGTTTCACGCTGACTCTCCACACAGTTATCCACAGGCTGGTTTGCGAGTGTCGGAGGCCCTCCCTAGCGTGGTGAGCGGCCATCTGGGGACGACGCGCGATCTCGCGCAGAAGGGGGAGCGCATGTCGATCGCGGACATCTCCGAGGAACGTCTCGGGGGCCCCCGTGAGCATGAGCGCACCCCGCCGCACGACCTGCTCGCAGAGCAGAGCGCGCTGGGCGGCATGCTGCTGTCGAAGGATGCCGTCGCCGATGTCATCGAGACGTTGCGCGGCGCCGATTTCTACATCCCCAAGCATGAGCTGATCTTCGAAGCGATCCTCACGCTCTACTCGCACGGCGAGCCGACCGACGTCGTCGCGGTGACCGACGAGTTGATCAAGACCGGTGAGCTCCAGCGCGCCGGTGGCGCCGACTACCTGCACACCCTCACGTCGATCGTGCCGACGGCCGCGAACGCCGGGTACTACGCCTCGATCGTGTCCGAGCGGGCGCTCCTGCGCCGCCTCGTGCAGGCCGGCACCCGCATCGTGCAGATGGGCTACTCGGGTCAGGGCGAAGCCGTCGACGTCGTCAACAGCGCGCAGGCCGAGATCTACTCGGTGACCGGTGCCGAGGTGGCCGAAGACTACGTCCCGCTCACGATCGCCGTCGATGCGGCCGTCGATGAGATCGAGGCCGCCCGCGGGCGCGACGGTCAGATGACCGGCATCCCGACGGGGTTCGCAGGTCTCGACCAGTTGACGAACGGGCTGCACCCCGGACAGATGATCATCATCGCGGCGCGCCCTGCTATGGGAAAATCGACGCTCGCTCTGGATTTTGCGCGTTCTGCGGCGATCAAGCACGACATGCCGACCATCCTGTTCTCGCTCGAGATGGGTCGCAGTGAAATCGCCATGCGTCTCATGAGCGCCGAGGGCGCGATCCCTTTGCAGGCCATGCGCAAGGGCACGCTCGATTCGCGCGACTGGACGACGATCGCCGCAACACGGGGTCGCATCAACGATGCGCCGCTCTACATCGATGACTCCCCGAACATGACTCTCGTCGAGATTCGCGCGAAGTGCCGCCGTCTCAAGCAGCGCGTCGGGCTCAAGATGGTCGTCATCGACTACCTGCAGCTCATGACGTCGGGCAAGCGCGTTGAGTCGCGCCAGCAAGAGGTCTCGGAGTTCTCACGCGCGCTCAAGCTCCTCGCGAAAGAGCTCGGTGTGCCGGTCGTGGCCCTCTCGCAGCTGAACCGTGGTGCCGAGCAGCGCTCCGATAAGAAGCCCGCCTTGTCCGACCTGCGTGAGTCAGGCTCGATCGAGCAGGACGCCGATATGGTCGTCCTCCTGCACCGCGAGGCCGCCTACGAGAAGGACAGCCCACGTGCCGGCGAGGCCGACCTCATCGTCGCCAAGCACCGTAACGGCCCCACCGACACGATCACGGTCGCCTTCCAAGGCCACTTCTCGCGCTTTGCCGACATGGCACCGGGCGACTTCGGGTAGCAGCAGCGAGCAGCTGATTTAGGCATCGGTTGAAGATGTCCAATCGCGGATGCGCTTCGCTGTTGCATTTGACGGGCCTTCACCGGGCATCTTTGCGGGCGGGTCCAACGAGAACCGCCTTCGCACGGCACCGGTAGCTACGGCCGGATCAGCCTCGGAATCGACAAGCGTCGCGGTGGTCAGACCGGCCTGTGGGCGGCTGACCACCGAGAGGCGCGTGGAGTGTCCCGGCGCGCTGTTGTTCACGCTCGCGTCATACAGCACAACCTGTCGCCTGACCTCACATTCGAACCTCGGGGCGACGCTCTGGGGCCGTACTACCTCGCTGAGACAACGCGTGGGGGTCGCGGGCGGCGGTCATCCCGGGGAAGGATCCCCGGCGCTCGCCTGTTGTGCCTGGTATCGGCCGGTTCCGCTCTCCGAGATCCGGTCTGCGACGTTGCCGGCCTCTTGGAGGACCCGCAAGCGACCTGTCCTCATTGCGCGGCTCGCTAGTGTCAAGGTGTGGCGGGCAGACGTAGTCGAGCGGTGCTCCTCTGGGGAGGTGCGGCGCTGATCGCGCTCGTAGGCGCAACCATGATCGTGATCGGAATGTTCACACCAACGGGGGTCGCCTCATTCGGTTGGTTCGCCTACCAGCCTTTGACCGACGCGACCTTCTCCCCGGGCGGATCAGCAGTGATCCTCTCGCGCATCGCTGTCGCAGGATGGGTCATCTTCGCTCTGGCGCTGGTTGCGCTCGCCTTCCTCGCAGGTCGGGTGGTCGGCCGGAGACCTCGCGAGTAGCTCAGGGACGACCTCGATCCAGACGAGCGCTGGTTGGCGTCCGCTGAGGGACCGGCGTACGGTCGGTGCGAGGCAGCGCCGTCGAGCGGGCCGGAGCGACGCGGCAGTCGCGCGCTCGGCAGAGCTATGCAGTAACGATGCGAACCCGTGCTTGTTGATTCCGCCTCGACGCGCGGTCACTGATCTCGCGCGGAAGCCATGTCGCGTTCAACCTGCGAACTACTGACCGCCGAGCACGCGCAGATGCCTGGACACCCGTGTCGCAAAAGTGGGGCAGCCAGCATCCCTCAGTGCGTCCGCCAGGGGCTTCGTTGAACGCCCCCTTTCTCGTTGCCTCTTCCAGTAATTGACCTGCTCCATCGTCACGCGGCGGACGCACGCGTCGGCGCCGTCGTCCACCAGGCAGAAGAACTGATCCGGCCTATAGATCTCGTATTGAAGGAGATCGGGATCGCCAAAGTCTCGTCCATTCATGGTCAGCAGCTTGTGGGCGCCGCTGGCGACCGCCGCCGCGTTGACGTGAATGTCGCCTGGGTCCTCACCGTCGAAGTCAATGTCGGCGTCGAAATCGTCGACGACTTCATCAAGGTTCGCGAGTAGGTGGTCAAACCGTCGCTTCGATGATGCCCCGCGCGCGGTCGGATTTCGTCTGCGCCACACCCGAACCGCTTCCACCAAGACGTCGAACGACGAATGCAGCTGAAACATACTGTCGGTCTCGTTACGCAACATGAAGAGCCAGTCATACTGCGTGCGGGACGCGAGCACGTTGGAGTCGACGAACACGCGTTGGAGCACGCATTCAGACTACTGAGGAGCGACCTTAGTCCTCGCCAAACTCGTCGTCCAACGCGCGGAGTGCTGCAAAAGCGGCTCGACGCGAACGCGCGCGTGTCTTGCGGAACGCCAAGACATCAGTCGTGCTGAGCCGCGTGTGGCTGCCAACCTTCTTGGCCGTCAACTCTCCGTCGCGAACCAGCTTCATTAGCGTCGGGCGCGAGACTCCGATAAGTTCCGCCGCAACAGTCGTCGTCAACTCATCGGGAAGAGTGGTCACAGACACCGGGCCGCGGGCAAGGCCCTCAAGCACGTGCCCAACAAAGGCTCCGAGGTCTTCGGACAGCTCAACCTCCGAGCCATCGTCGGTCACCAGCTTGACGCCTCTAAAGCTTCGGTCGTGCGCCTGCCGCACAAGCTCGGATGCTTGCGCGCGCAGCGTCTCGTCGACGAGGACTGTTCCATTCGTCAAGAGCACGGTCATGATGGACTCCCATGCGTACGACGCCTAGTGGTGGGATACGTCGTTGGATCCACCATAGAAGTTTGCACTTGCAAATGCAATTTCTACAGCTATATCTAGAACCCAACCTGCACGGGACTAGGCTTCCGGCTGGAGGCGCTACGCGTGACGAAGTCACCGGAAGCCTAGTCCCGGCAGGCCGCGTAACCCCGCGCCTCGCCGCACGTGGTGCGCACTCACGGCCGTGCCCTGCCAGTGCGCCCTTGTTAGCCGTGCACTGGCGGACCGGCGCGCGTGCAGTGGTAGACCCGATTCGTAATTTCGTATTACGATTCCGCTATGGGTGGCGAAGAGATGATCAACGGGGCTCCAGTGACGGAGGAGCAGATCGCGGCGTGGGCGGCCGAGGCTGAGGCCGGCTACGACGTCGAGGTTCTCAAACGGCGAGGACGCGGACGACCCGGCCGAGGAGCGGCGCCCGCCCAGGTCGTCGCGCTCCGACTCACCGCCGACGAGCTCGCCGCTCTTGATGCCCGCGCTGAACGCGAGCACAAGTCCCGCTCGGAGCTCATCCGCGAAGCAATCGCCGCGTACGCCGCGTGAAGGTCCACGACTCCGCTCTCAAGCACGGCATCGCAACGGAGGACATCATCCAGGCGGCGTCGTGGCCGCTGTGGATCGACGATCTCGACGAAGGCTCACCTGTCCGTCAACTACGGCTCGGCTTCGACGCGCAAGGACGGTTTCTTGAGCTCGTCGTGCTCGTCTTCGACAGCGGCAACGAACTCGTGATTCACGCGATGAAGGCCCGGCCCCAGATGCTGGATCTGCTCCCGTAGAGACGATCGGCATTCCCACGGATTCGCGTGCGGTGGAGGACCGCATCCGAACTCATCTCGACATCGGTGCCGCGGTCAGATGCAACATTTAGGTCAACTGGCCGTCGCTGCGGATCGAAGTCATCATCGAAACACTTGCTGTCTGATCAGGGCCAAGCCGCCGTGACGCGCGACGCCGACCTGTTGCAGATTCCCGGCCCGCCCTGAATTCACCACGCACACAACGGGCATACTGGTCGCCGTGCCTCGCCTCCTCATCGTGCATCACTCGCCGACCGCGCGGGTGCGGGCGATCGCCGATGCCGTGCTCGCGGGAGCTCAGCACGAGGACCTCATGAGTGTGGCGGTGGTCGAGCGTCCTGCACTCGAGGCGACGGTCGACGACGTGCTGGCCGCCGACGGCTACGTGTTCGGCACGACCGCGAACTTCGGCTACCTGTCGGGTGCGCTGAAGCACTTCTTCGACACGACGTACTACGAGACGCGCGAGGTGATCGCGAGCCGACCCTTCGGCTACTGGATCCACGGCGGCCACGATACGACCGGCGCCGAGCAAGCGATGCGCACGATCACGACGGGTTACGGTCTGCGGCTCGCCGCCGCCCCACTCGTGTTCACGGGGGACGCAGACACCTCGTATCTCGAGGCCGCCGCCGACCTTGGCGCCACCCTCGCCGCCGGGCTCCTGGAGGCCTGACGAGGCATCGGTGCGCACCGGCTTCGGTCTTCACCGGTCCCGAGCCGATTCTCGGCTCTACGTCGCACGCTTGGCGACCCGCTCGCGAGCTCGGGCTCCTGAGCGACGAAGCTCTCCTTGAAGCAAGACACGATCCGGTTGCCGCGCCGTGATGACTCGCCCCCGCGAGCAACGTCGATCAAGATGGCCCGCGTTTGTGGGACTGTGGGCTAGCCCCGGCGCTTCTTCTGATCCCTGCTCCGTCCCGCTGAACTCTTGTTACGACGCTCGCGCCGCCCGTTGATAAAGAGGATCGCCATGGCAACAGCTGTGCCCAGACATCCCACGAATCCCCACCAGCCAGCTGCTCCGCCGCTCACGATGGCGTAGAGCCAGACGCCCGCGCCAACGATCGAGATGCCACCCAAGATTACGAAGATGACTTCTCCGGCGGAGAGACCTTGGCGCGAACTCATAGATCGATGTTGACACAACGCCCATGTTGGCGCCCCGGAACGACAAGTGAATTGCGCTCGGCAGACGACCGGGCGGCGGGCAGTCGGGAGTCAGTCGCGTAGCGGCGAGCCAACCACTTCGAAGTGGAATCCCCCGAAGACCCCGGACAGGAGTGGGCGTGCTTCCGCAATGGCTTCTGCGACCTCGGGAAGTGCAAGGGACGCCTGATGGGCAGCGGCATCCTTCCAGAGCTCAACGACAAACACCGTGTCGGGCTCGGCATCGTTGGTACCCACCTCGTACGCGATACAGCCGACTTCCGAAAGGACGCTGCTCCTCCGTATCAAGTGAGCGACGAGTTCGTCGCGCTTGCCAGGGGCCGCGTCGAGTGTTCCGACGTTCGCAAAGACCATGCGACGAACCTACAGTCGGCGCCCGACAAACCACCTGAATGCGTGCACCGCTGGAGTTGATCACAGCGGACGGCGTGGTGATCGGGGAGCTACGCCTATCGCGCATTTCGGCCGCGCTAAAGGCCGGTACGCCGCGCGGGCCGGCACGCGGAGCGCATCGATGACCTTGCCGCCGCGCTCAGACTGCGGCGGCGAGGAAGGTCGTCAGCAGCCGCTTTGCTGCGTCGAGGTCGAAGGCGGGATCTTGCAGCCAGGCCGCGACCGCCGCATCGATCATGCCGCCGAGCGCGGTCGCGACGACGCGGGGGCCCTCCTGTGGCGCGGGGGAGGTGTCGGCGGCGCGCGCCGCCTCGATCAGGGCGATTACGGGAAGCGCGCGGTCTGGCGAGGTGGGGCGGTCGTCAAGCTCGTTCGGATGCGCGTCGTCGAGGGCCTCCGCGATGACCCGAGCGTGGTCGCGGTGGTCGCGCATGTAGTCGAGGTGCGCGTGGGCGAACCGCACGAGCGCGTCGCTTGGATCGGTCGCCGCTTCCACCCGCGCCTGCACAGCCTCGGTGAAGGCGGTGATCACGAACGAGTACGCCTGCTCGACGAGCCCGGCCTTGGTGCCCACGTGGTAGATGACCGCGGCCTTGGTCACGCCGATCTCGTCGGCGACGCTCTGCAGCGTGCAGGCGGCCCAGCCGCCGCGTGCGATCACGGCGATCGTGGCGTCGAGGATTTCGCGGCGGCGCGCCAGCTCGGCCGCGGTGGGCGGCCGGCCGGCGGCTTCGCGCACGCTGCGGGATCGTGTGGGCATTCCTCAATCCTGGTCCAGGAACGCCTCCACGTCGCGCGCGATGCGGTCGGGCTCTTCGCCCGTGATCGCGTGCGACGCCCCGTCGTAGGTGAGGACGGTGCCGTCGGCGAGCACGCGCTCGGCCGTCTCGCCCGCCGCGGCGGCGTCGTGCATCCGCGACTCCCCGGCCATGATCACGAGCACGCGCGCGTCCACGGCGGCGAGCTGCTTGTCGGAGAAACGGGCCGGAGCCGGCGCACCGAGTGCGTAGTGCTGCATCCCCGCTTCGATCATGTCGGCGACCGGCTCGTCCTCGACGGGGGCGTCGTTCGCGGTCCAGCTCGCGAAGTCGTCGCGCCAGCTGCGAGGCGTCCAGGGCACGGATGCCGGAAGCGATCGCACGACGGCGGCAAGCGAGAGGTCGCCGAACGTCTGCACGGGGTCGATCACGATGACGCGGTCGGCGGCGTCGGGCTCGTGGACGGCGAGGTTCATGGCGATCCACCCGCCGAGCGAGTGACCCATGACGACAGGCTCCCCGGGGAGCGAATCGACGACCTCGGCCAGCCAGCGCGCGTCGTCTTCGTGCGTCTCGATCGGGCGTGAGGGGATGCTGCGTCCCGGCTGGCCGAGCAGGTCGATCACGTAGACGGGGCGCTCGGCGCTCAGCGCCGGAACGTTGTCGACCCACATGGGCGCCCCGGACTGAGTACCGGGGAGGAGAAGGAGCGGATCGGCGTCCTGCGCGGACGGGTCGGTCGCGTCGTAGCGCAACACGTGCACGTCGCCGGCGGAAGTGGGAACCGAGACCGCCTCCGACACGGCGGGGCCCTCGGCCAGGGCGGCGTCGTAGGCCGCGAGGTAGGCGTCGTGTCCGTCGGCGCTGCGGAAGTGGCCGACCGGTGCGCCACCGTCGAACAGGACGCCGCCCATGATCATCCCCGCGACGACGAGAGCGAGAGCGAGCAGCACGCGGGGCCACCGCCGGCGGCGTGGGCGGGCCGGGCGCGACAGGTGGTCGGGCGTGGTGTCGGGCGCGCCCGTGATGACTTGGTCGCCGGTCGCCGGTCGGGGTTCGGTAGTGACGCTTGCTGACCTCATGGTTAGTAGCCTAACCCTGTGGTTAGTCATGTCAACTGGTCATGCATCTCGAACGCGCGAGCGGAAGACTTGCTGTCGCTTGTCCTACCCGGCATCAATGTGATTGGCCTCGAAGGACTCGCGCGCGGCCTACGACGACATCATCTCGAGGGAGGCACTTCTCGGCGCGCTGGGGGACCCTGCCTGGGCGGTTCAGCAGGGTGGGCCGTGGCAGACAGTCCAATAGGCTTCGAGCATGAACCTCCGCCTTGCCTCAGCAGGGGCCGCACTGGCCGCGCTTCTGCTCCTCGCCGGATGCTCCTCAAGCGCCGGCACCACGACCTCGACCGAGCGGGAAGCGCCGCAGTCGGCCGTCGAAGAGCCCGCGCAGCCGTTGGATCTCACCGGCGAATGGACGCAGACGAACTCAAGCTCGGAGGACTCGTACCAGGAAGCCACCATCTCTGGCGACGAGATCGTCATCAATTGGGTCAACGAAGCCGAGTCGACCACCGCCCTGTACTGGGCGGGAACGTACAACGCGCCGATGGAGGCCACCGACATGTACACGTGGGACTCGGTGAACGACACCAGCCAGACCGACACGGCAATTCTCGCCTCCGGTGACTCGACGAAGACGTTCACGTACGAGGGTGGGAAGCTCAAGTACGAACTAGCCGCGATGGGTGTGACGATGACTGTGGAGATGGAACAGCAGTAGTTGTCCGTTGTGAGGGCGCCGCGCCGCGTCCAGCGTCGTCTGAGCGGTGCGCTCTCGCGTTCGTGCGGGGACCGGCGCGCGTGCAGCGGTGGACGCGATCGTAATTTCGTAATACGATTCCGCTATGGGTGGCGAAGAGACGATCAACGGGGCTCCAGTGACGGAGGAGCAGATCGCGGCGTGGGCGGCCGAGGCTGAGGCCGGCTACGACGTCGAGGTTCTCAAACGGCGAGGACGCGGACGACCCGGCCGAGGAGCGGCGCCCGCCCAGGTCGTCGCGCTCCGACTCACCGCCGACGAGCTCGCCGCTCTTGATGCCCGCGCTGAACGCGAGCACAAGTCCCGCTCGGAGCTCATCCGCGAAGCAATCGCCGCGTACGCCGCGTGAAGGTCCACGACTCCGCTCTCAAGCACGGCATCGCAACGGAGGACATCATCCAGGCGGCGTCGTGGCCGCTGTGGATCGACGATCTCGACGAAGGCTCACCTGTCCGTCAACTACGGCTCGGCTTCGACGCGCAAGGACGGTTTCTTGAGCTCGTCGTGCTCGTCTTCGACAGCGGCAACGAACTCGTGATCCACGCGATGAAGGCCCGACCCCAGATGCTGGATCTGCTCCCGTAGAGACGATCGTCATTAGCCCGGTCCGTGTGCGGTGAGGGACCGTTCTCCGGGCGCCGGCAGACCGACTTGCGCCCGGATCTAGCGAACGTAGTTGACGTAGAACGAGCCGGGTGCGCACGAGTATGTGGCGCTACCGATCATGTGAATTCCGTCGCCGAGACGGGCGCATGATAAGTCCCCCAAGTAGTAGTCCCACGGCGAATCGCCGATCTAGACGATTGTGCCGCACACCTCCGACATCTGAGATGCGGCAGGTCGCGGGAGCTTCACTCCCGCGTACGTCGCGTTATGTTGAGCAGCATCGGGTCTGTTCTGGGGAGGAACTGGATGTCCAACGACGCTCCGGCGGCAACGCCAGGCTGGTACTCCGTGGCCAGCGGCGGGAAACGTTACTGGAACGGATACGAGTGGACGACCGATGTCATCGGCGCCCCGACCCCGGAGGCGGAGTGGGCGGCTCTGTCTCCCACGCTTCCTGCACCTACAGTCGTGATCCCTCCACAACAACTGCCTCCCGCCTATGTACAACCGCAGGCCGGTTCGTTTGCTCAGCCCGCAGGCTGGTATCCGGGTCCGACAGGTCTCCTCCAATGGTGGGACGGCAGGTCGTGGGGTCCCTTTGCGCCGCAAACAGCCCAGCCGCAGAAGGAAGTGGGTATCGCGTACCTCTTCTTCTTTCTGCTCGGTGGGTTCGCCGCGCATCGGTTCTACCTCGGTCGAATCGGTTCCGCGATCGCGCTGCTATGCATCTGGTGGGCAGGATGGTTCCTGGTCGGCGTCGCTGTCGGTGTCCCGCTTCTCATCGCAGGCGGAATCTGGCTACTCGTCGATCTCTTTGTGCTGCCATCCATGGTGCGCGATGAGAACGCACGACGCCTCGAGCCGCGCTAGCCCTCCAGCTGCATCCGGCATCCGGCATTCGCGCGATATCAGCTATCCGAATCAAGTGAATCGGCGGCGCCCTCTGCGTGCACCGTCCGTACGGGGATCGCGAGCGGCACGCTCGTTGACCCAACTGGATACGGTGGTCTTGTGGCGCTTGACATCTCGTTCCTCACCGTTCCTTTGGGGGTAACGACGCCGCCAGCCCGACCTGTGAATGTCTACGACATCCTTCGGGAGGGCTGGCGAGAGACGCGGGTAGACATGACCCTGCTCTTCTTCCTTGACCCGAACGAGCGGCACGGCCTCGGGTCGCTGGTCATCGACGCGCTGCTTGCTCTTTTGGATGGTGCCGATCTCGTCGGCGCCCGCGGCAGAACCGGAGTCCCATTCGACGCCGGAAGCCACCTTGGATCCGACGAGTGGGAGCTGGGCAGCCAGGTCGACTACATCGACGTCCTCGCCGTAAACCGGACGAGCGGCTTGGCAGTCGTTGTCGAGAACAAGATCGGTCACAAACTCAATAATCCCCTCGATGCCTACGCCCGGCGCGCCCTCTCCGAGGAGGGCGTCGACGCAGCGCTGGTGGCGACGCTCGCGCCTGAACACCGCGTTGCTCCGGAGTCGCAAGCTTCCTGGCACTCTCGCTCAATCACCTACGCGGAACTACGCGCCCAGATCCGCTCCTCAACGGACCTCGTCGATCACCTGCTCAGCCCTGTCGACACCGATCAACGGCGGAGCCTCGATCTGTTGCAGCAATTCATGGAAGCTCGAACTGAAGGGTGGAGCATGACGGACAACACAGTCGAGGCAGCACGCATCGATGAATGGCGAGCGCTGCTTGAGGAACACGGGGAGGCTGTCAGTCAGTTCCTGACGGCACGGAGCAACGTCGAGCGAACGCTTCGCGCTCGCATCAGAAGGCTAGAGCCGCTGATCGATACACAACTCAAGAACGCTGGGCTCGTCGTCGGTTGGGAGTCGCACAGCGGATCAAAGGGCGTCGCCTGGAACGCCTACCACCTCCCAGACGTCGACTGGAGCTATGAGCTCAAGTTGTCCGTGAAACCCGAGTACCCGAGCATCTTCATCTATGAGTACCGCGGGCGAACCTATCAAGACGAGACCGTCCACCCGTTTTCCCTGGGATGGTCGGCCAGCGACGCCGAGATCGCCGCAGAGTTCGTGACGCAGGTCACTCACCTGGTCTCCGAACGTCGAGCGGCCACGGCCTCTGAGTATTAGCGCGACGATCGGCTCGGTGCACGCAAACGCCCCTCAGTGGGCACTGCCCGTATATGGATCCAACCCGGGTGCGCCTCTGCCGTGACGGTGGCACCGTCGGCGGCATGAACCGAATACAGATTGGCTATGCCAGGGTCTCCACCGATCAGGACTCACCTCGCAGCGCGACGCGCTGCTACGGCTGGGAGTCCCCGATTCGAACATCTACCCGATCACGGACTGACAGGCACCAACCGGCCAGGCCCGGACTGCGCGAAGCGCCCGCCGCCGTCCGGACAGGTGACACGCTCGTCGTCACCAAGCTCGACCGGCTCGCCCGTTCTGTGAAGGACGCACGCGACATCGCCGACGAGTTGACGACGAAAGGCGTCGCGCTCAACCTCGGCGGCAGCAGGTACGACCCCACAGACCCAGTGGGTCGGCTGCTGTTCAACGTACTCGCCATGGTCGCCGAGTTCGAACGCGACCTGATCAGCATGCGCACCAAGGAAGGAATGGCAGTCGCCCGAGCGAAAGGTCACCTCAAAGGCCGCTACTCGCGGCCTCGACCAGACGCGACCCCGCATCACGCGTTGTCGGCTCAGGGATGGACGCGGGCGGCGCCTGAACGTACAAGACCGTCATCGGCATGGGCGGTGATCGAGTGCCCGGAATTGCATGCGAAGGAATACAAATCGATTCGCTGTGTTGAAGTAAGAGGCGGGCAGCCACTTCTGCTGGCCCTGCACTGTACGACGCGCCAGGCCCGCGAACATCCAATCTGCTGGGCGTCCGTTCGCATCTGAAAAGGAGTACGAGAATGGCTATTCAGGACAAGGTTGCACTGGTCACCGGAGCCGGACAGGGGATCGGGCGCGGCATCGCGCTTCGTCTCGCCGCCGACGGCTTCGACATCGCCGTCGCCGACATCGAGCCGCAGCGCGAGAAGGGTGATTCGGTCGTCGCCGAAATCGAGCAGCTGGGCCGAAAGGCGATCTTCGTCGCTGCAGACGTGTCGAAGCGCGACCAGGTCTTTGCCGCTGTCGACGCCGCCGCCGACCAGCTCGGCGGGTTCGATGTGATCGTCAACAACGCCGGCATCGCTCAGATCAAGCCCCTCCTCGAGATCACCGCCGAAGAGCTCGATCAGATCTTCCGGATCAACGTCGACAGTGTGGTCTGGGGCATCCAGGCAGCCGCAGCGAAGTTCGAACAGCTCGGTCACGGTGGAAAGATCATCTCCGCGGCATCCATCGCGGCGATCCAGGGGTTCCCCATTCTCAGCGCGTACTCGGCCTCGAAGTTCGCCGTTCGCGGGTTCACCCAGGCGGCCGCGCAGGAGCTCGCTCCGAAGGGCATCACGGTGAACGCCTACGCGCCCGGCATCGTCGGCACCGGCATGTGGGAGCTCATCGACGCCGAGCTCAGCAAGATCAACGGCAAGCCGCTCGGCCAGAACCTCAAGGAGAACGTGGAGGGCATCGCGCTCGGCCGCATCGAGACCCCCGAGGACGTCGCGAAGGTCGTGTCGTTCTTCGCCGGCCCCGACTCGGACTACGTCACCGGTCAGGTGCTTCTCGTCGACGGCGGAATGCTCTACAACTGAGCGGCTCGCGGTCCTAGCCGAGGTCGAGGCTGCGCGCGGTTCGCGAGCAGGCCAGTTGGGCGACGGGGCAGCACGATGATCGCCGACGCTTCGGCGTCATCGTGCTGTCGCCGACCCTGGGTCACGGGGCGCAGCGGCGGACGCTTCGCGAGGATGCCGGACACGCCGCTCGCCTGCCGCGGCGCGGGTAGGGGTGGCTGCGGCGCTATCGTGCGGAGCACCCCCGAGCTCGAGAGGACGAGTGCCATGAGACGTCGCTCCACCCGCCGGCGCGCCGATCGTACCCGCGTGATTCCGCGGCGATGAGCAGTTCCTCCCCGCGCGCCGGTGCCATCCTCGTCGTCAACAAAGACGACGAGACCCTGGGGTTCGTCGACCTGTCCTCGGAGCGGATGGTCGCCGCTGTTCCACTCAGCGGGACGACGGGGCACGAAGTCGCCGTCGCTCCCGACGGCCGCCGGGCGGTGGTCCCGATCTACGGCAACGCGGGTGTCGGCGTAGCGGGCACCGATGGTCGAACCGTCGACGTCATCGACCTCGCCGCGCGCACGCGCGTGGCCGCGGTCGACCTCGGTGCGCCCGTGCGCCCGCACTGTCCGCAGTTCGCCGGCTCGACACTGTACGTCACGGCCGAGACCGGCAACGAGGTGCTCGCCCTCGACGCAGACACCCTCGCGGTCAGGGACCGCATCCCGACGGGCGCACCGCAAGCTCACATGCTCGCGCTCTCGGCCGATTCCACGATCGGGTGCACGGCCAACGTCGAACCCGGAAGCATCAGCATCCTCGATCTCGAGAATCGCAGGCTGCGCGCCGTCGTTCCGGTCGCCGAACGCATCAACCGCATCGTGCTCTCGCCCGACGGGTGCACCGCATACAGTGCCGACCAGCACCGTCCGCGTCTCGCGGTCGTCGACACCGCGTCGGCCGAAGTGCGCGACTGGATCGACCTGCCGGGAATCGGGTTCGGCGCCGCGATGACGAAGAGCGGAGCGATCGTCATCGCGCTGCGGCGGGACAACGCGATCGCGGTGCTCGACCCCGTCTCCGGCCAGATCGAGCGCGTTGTCGCCGTGCCGCGAGGTCCCCAGATGGTCGTGCTCGACCCGCACACTCGCCGTGCCTACTCGGCCTGTCAGCACGACGACGTCGTCGTCGAAGTCGACCTGGACCGGGGTGAGGTGACGCGCGAGATCGCCGTCGGTCGCAACCCTGACGGAATCTGCTGGATAGAGGAGCTGCCATGAGCACAACGACCCCACCATCTCCCCTGCGCATCGGCATTGCGGGGGTCGGATTCATGGGCCGCCAGCACATCGACTTCGTGCGCCGCTCGCAGCGGGCAGAGCTCGTCGCGGTCGCCGATCCGGTCGCCGACCTCGATGACGTCGGATGCGCGGCCTACCGCGATCTCGAGGGACTGCTCGGCAACGCCGATGTCGAGGCCGTCATCCTCGTCACTCCGAACCGGTTCCACGTCGACTCCGCCATCGCGTGCATCGAGCGGGGAGCGGCCGTTCTGCTCGAGAAGCCTGTCGCGACGAGCTATGTCGAGTCGCTCCGCCTGATCGAGGCGGTCGAACGTACCCAGGCACGGCTCCTCGTCGGCCACCACCGTCGGCATCATCCGGCCATCACCCGTGCCCGCGATGCTCTGAGGGGCGGGGCCGTCGGCGACCTCGTCGGGGTGAGCGGGATGTGGGCGGCCCGGAAGGAAGACGAGTACTTCACCGACATCGAATGGCACCGCCGCCCCGGCGCGGGCGTCACGTTCATCAACCTCGTGCATGATCTCGACCTGCTGCGTCACGTGTGCGGCGAGATCGTCGAGGTGCACGCGATGCTGAGCTCGGCGACACGCGGACTCGACGTGGAGGACTCCGCCTCGGTGACCGTGCGATTCGAGAACGGCGCGCTCGGCAGTTTCCTCGCGACGGATGCCGGCGTCTCTCCGTGGGGTTGGGATCAGTCCACCGAGGAGTCGAAGCAGTTCCCCTTCCTGCCCGGCGGTGTGGCATATCGCGTCACAGGAACGACCGGAGCCTTGTCGGTGCCCGATCTCGCGCAGTACTCGTACGGAGCGGACGTCTCACCGAACTGGCACTCTCCGCTGTCGCGCACGTTCCTCCCCGTCGAGCCGAAGAACACCTTCGACGCGCAGCTCGACCACTTCATCGACGTCGCGCACGGAGTCGCGGAGCCCCTCGTCTCGGCCAAGGATGCCGCGCGCACCCTCGCGCTGATCGAAGCCGTGCACCATTCGGCCACGACGCGCCAAGTCGTCGATCTCGAGCGATTCCGTGCGGATCGCCGGCGGGCACACGCGGGAGCCTGAACGCCGGGGACGACGCATCCCGTCGGCTTACTGGGTGGAACGACCTTTGCCAGCCTCGCGCGGCGCGTCATACTCTCGCGTCGAGCCTGGGCCCAGCGCAGGACGCGCCCGAGGCGTCAGCCCGATCGATCAAAGGAGATCACATGAAATCCCTCAAACTCTCGGGGGTCGCGCTTCTCGCTGCGGCGACCCTCGGGGCCGGTCTATTGACCGGCGGAGCGGCGGCGGCGAGCGGTCCCTCGTCTGAGCCTGCCGTCGACCCCTATTACGGGGTGTGTCGTGGCATCGATCCCGAGTGCTTCAACACCGACGGCGGCAATGGGTGGGTCGAGGGTGAGCAGAAGCGGGTCCTGATCTGGAGCCGCACTGCCGGTCCCCGTCACGCACACCTGGGTACGGCGCTGCCCCCGGGGCTGAACCCGCCGCTGGGCGCGAACAACGTCGCGCAGGCTGCCCTGAAGTCATGGGTCGAGGAGCGTGGGATCGCGGTGGACTACACCGAGGATCTGGCGGAGTTCAAGGACCTCGAGCGGTACCACACGGTCATCAACCTCAGCGGCAACCGCGACACGTTCAACCCCGCCGCTCAGGACGAACTGACCGCGTACCTCAACGGGGGCGGCGGCTTCGTCGGCATCCACAACGCCTTCGGCGCGGAGTACGACTGGCCCTACTACGAGGGACTCCTCGGCAACGCGAACTTCTCCAACCACGGTCCGAACCGCAACGGCACGGTCGAGGTCGTCAACGACAAGGACGTGTCGACCTCGTTCATGCCGGAGACCTGGGAGTTCAAAGACGAGTGGTATAACCTCACTCCGTTCCCGACGAACGTGAACTTCCTGCTCAAGGTCGACAAGGCCACGAGCCAGGTGCGCGACGCCGGTCACAGTGACTTCCACCCCGTCAGCTGGTGCCAGTACTACGACGGGTCGAAGTCGTGGCTCACGACGCTGGGTCACGATGTCGCCGCCTGGACGGATGCGGAACTCGTCGGTGACGAGTTCTTCAAGCAGCACGTCGTCGCGGGCATCGAGAGCACGATGGGCGTGTCGGACTTCTGCGCCCCGGCCTCGGACGAGCCCGAAGTGACGACGACCGAACGCGTGCTCGGCAAGAACGTGTACGTGTCGGCGTCGGTTCGCAACCCCTCCGACGTTCCCGTGACGATCAACCTCTCCGCCGCGAACTCCACCAACACCTCGACGAACGAGTTCGGCAAGAAGACGTTCACGAACGTCAAGCCCGGCCAGACGGTGTCGGTGTCGTTCAACTCGCGGTCGCTGCCGCTGCTCGCGGGCACGGTGACGGCCACCTCGACGGGGGAGCGCGACGGTGAAGCGTTCACCGCGACGACGACGACGCCCTACGAGGGTTACTACGGCGTGTGCCGCGGCACCGATGTCGAGTGCTTCAACAGTGAGGGCGGAAATGGCTGGACCGAGGGCGAGCAGAAGCGCGTCCTGATCTGGAGCCGCACCGCCGGTCCCCGTCACGCGCACCTCGGCACGGCACTGCCGGCAGGCCTGAACCCGCCGCTGGCTGCCAACAACGTGGCGCAGGCCGCGTTGAAGTCGTGGGTCGAAGAGCGGGGGATCGCGGTGGACTACACCGAGGATCTGGCGGAGTTCAAGGACCTCGAGCGGTATCACACGGTGATCAACCTCAGCGGAAACCGCGACACGTTCAACGACGCCGCTCAGGCCCAGCTCACGGCCTACCTCAACGGCGGCGGCGGCTTCGTCGGCATCCACAACGCCTTCGGTGCGGAGTACGACTGGCCCTACTACGAGGGACTCCTCGGCAACGCGAACTTCCGCAACCACGGGCCGAACCGTGACGGAACGGTCGAGGTGCTCAACAACCGCGACGTGTCGACGTCGTTCATGCCGGCCACCTGGGCGTTCAAGGACGAGTGGTACAACCTCGACCCGTTCCCGACGAACGTGAACTTCCTCCTGAAGGTCGACCGGGACACCAGTGAGGTGCGGGGCAACGGTCACGGCGACTTCCACCCCGTCAGCTGGTGCCAGTACTACGACGGTGCGAAGTCGTGGCTGACGACGCTGGGACACGATGTCGCCGCGTGGACGGATGCGGAACTGGCCGGTGACGAGTTCTTCAAGCAGCACGTCGTCGCGGGCATCGAAAGCACGATGGGCGTCAAGCCCTTCTGCACCGCGTGACGGTGATGCGGCTCGTCCGCTGACGCACACGGAGGTCCGGGCAGGTCTGGTGACTGCCCGGACCTTCGTGCGTCCCACTCAGCGGGAACATTCCGATGCTCGAGCGGACGCGCCTTGCCTGGTCTCCAGCCCCGGCGGATACTTCAGACATGCGTTCCGCTCCCGGAGGCGAGCGCGTGTCGGTGCTTGATCGCATCCTCGCAATTCTCAACGCCGTGCGCGAGGCAGAGGGCTCCAGCACCATCACCCGGCTCGCAATGACGACAGGCATCCCGAAATCGACGGTGTCGCGTCTCGTCGGTGATCTCGTGCGCCAGCGGTACCTCACTCGCGATGGCGGGAAGGTCGAGATCGGCCTGCGGCTGTTCGAGCTCGGCGCCCAGGCGCTCACACCGCGTCGACTCAGCAGGGCGGCGATGCCGGTTCTGGCCGAGCTCTACAACGCGACGGGCGAGCACCTGAATGTCGCCGTGCACGAGGGCTGCGACATGCTCTCGGTGATCTCGGTGAGGGGACGCCTCGTTCCGGCACCGTCCCGGGCGGGCGTGCGCGTGCCTTCGGCGACGACGGCGCTCGGAAAGGCCGTGCTGGCGTTCTCTGAAGATGACCTGTCCCTGACCCAGGTCATGGTCGATCTGGACGTGCGACGACGCCACAGTCTCGAGCGGGAGTTTCCGAGCATCCGATCCGATGCGATCGCCGTCGACCACTGCGAAACGTTCCCCGGCGTCGTCGGGATCGCCAGCCCCGTCCTCTCACCCGACCGTCTGCCCGTCGCGGCCATTTCGGCGGCCGGACCCGTGAACGACATGAACCTCGAGCGCATCGCCCCCCTCGTGCGGCACGCAGCGCTCGTGCTCACCCGCCGGCTGGCATCGCTGGCGGGAGGATGACGGGCCCATCCGCCGACGACACCGTGAGTGTCCTCGATCGGATGACCCAGATCCTGCAGGCGTTCGACCATGATGACCGTGGCATCGCGCTGTCCGACCTCGCCCGCCGGTCAGGACTCCCGAAATCGACCGTGTCACGCCTCGTCGCGACGCTCGTGCAGCAGCGCTACCTCGAACGTGATGGGCGGCGCATTCATCTGGGTCTGCGCGTGTTCGAGCTGGGACAGCTCGCCCGCGAACCGCGGGAACTGCGAATGGTCGCGTTGCCGATCCTGGTGCAGCTGCGCGACAAGACGCGCGAGAACGTCCACCTCGCGATTCCCGACGGACGGGAACTCGTGTGCGTCGCAGCGGTGCGCGGACGCACCGACGCACTCTCGCGCGTCGGAATGGGAGTGCGACTGCCCCTGCATGCCACGGCCCTCGGCAAGGCCGTTCTGGCGTATGCGCCCCCGCAGGTCGTCGAGGATGCGTTCGCCGCCGGGCTGGCGTCACTGACGCCGTACACGATCACCGACGACGCGAGGCTGCGTCGGCAGCTGACCGACATTCGCGCCGGTGCGCTCGCGATCGAGCAGCGCGAGTTCGCTTCGGATGCCGCCGGCATCGCGGTTCCCGTGTTCACTGCTCCGGGGAGGCTTGCGGCGGCGCTTTCGGTGTCGGGACTCGCCGACGAGTTCGACATCGAGGGCATCGCACCTGTCCTGAGAGGGGCGGCAGCGGCCCTCTGCCGCCGCCTCTCAGCGCCGCCGCGCTGATCGCGCGAGCGTCAGGGCATCTCGCGGCGTGATGTCATGGTTGCGACGATCATGTCGCCGATGAGGCGTCGATGCGACTCCTGCAGTGCGGGATCCAGCATGTCGCGCTGGAAGACGGCGTTGAACGTGTGCCGGTTGGCGACGTGGAAGCACGCGTAGGCGCTGATCATCATGTGCACGTCGATCGCATCGACATCGTCGCGGAAGATCCCCTCGCGCACCCCGCGACCGATCACCTGCTCGAGCAGGGTGATCGCCGTCTTGTTCTCGCGCAGGATCGTGCTCGACCGGGCGAGGTGCTCTGCGCGGTGGATGTTCTCGATGCTCACGAGCTGGATGAACTCGCGATGCGTCGTGTGGTGGTCGTAGGTGACCTCTGCGATGGCGCGCAGAGCCTCGTCGGGAGCGAGGCGGTCGATGTCGACACCCTTCTCGACGCGGCGGATCTGCGCGTAGACCTGCTCGAGCACCTCGACATACAGGCCCTCCTTCGACCCGAAGTAGTAGTAGATCATCCGCTTCGTCGTGCGCGTGCGCTCCGCGATCTCGTCGACACGTGCGCCGGTGTACCCCTTGGAGGCGAATTCCGACGTCGCGGCCCGCAGGATGTCTGCGCGCGCACGCACGGCCCGAGTCGTTGTGACCGCAGACTTCGCCTCACCTGTCTGATCGATCATCGAAGCCGGCTCCTCCTGACTGTTCTTCGGCCCTCACGAGGGCGCGGAAGTGGCGTTGCATCCGGTCGATGTCAGGCTCGGCGCCGGTGATGATCTGAAGGCTGACGTATGCCTGCCCGACGGCCATTCGACCGCCATCGATCGTCGGGTGACCCCGACGCCGCGCCTGTCGAAGCAATTCAGTCTCCAAGGGACGATAGACGATGTCGGATACCCACGCGCCTGACCCGAGCGCGTCGAGATCGACGGCTACACCGGGATGATGCACCATGCCCATGGGAGTCGCATGCACGACGCCGCTGGCGGAGGAGAGCGCCGCCGCCAGGTCGTCCGAGGCAAGAGCGGAGACCTGCTGCTCGCTGTAATGCGCACCCAGACGTCGGGCGAGATCCTCGGCCCGTCGAGGGTCGGCGTCGTGCAGGTCCACTCGCGCGGCGCCGCGGGCGAGCAGGGAGTATGCGGTTGCGGCCCCCGCGCCGCCGCAGCCGACCTGTACGACACGGTTCAGAGATGCGCCGGGAAGCCCGGTCTCGAGACCGAAGCCGAAGCCTCTCCAGTCGGTGTTGTAACCCACGAGGCGGCCCTCATCGAAGACGACGAGATTGACGGCCTGGAGCGCCGCCGCATGCTCGTCGAGGTGATCGACCAGGGCGAGCACCCGCTGCTTGAACGGGTGCGTGATGTTGACGGCCGAGAATCCCTGGGCGCGCGCGGCGGAGAGCAGTCCGCCGAGGTTCTCATCGATGTACGCAGGGTTCAGCACATCGAAGACGCGATATTCGTAGTCGAAGCCGAGAAGGCTGCCCTCGGCTTCGTGCATTCTCGGGGTCAGGGAGGCCGAGATGCCCTCGCCGATGAGGCCGATCAGGTAACGCATTCCGCGCCTCCGTTGTGTGTACCGGGACGAGCCCTTGTGCCCAAACGTACTGATTAGTACATTCGAGAGGCGAGGAGAATCACCGATGATTCAACTGCGTAGAAGGGGACGCTCGATGTCGAGTCTCGCCGAATGGAACACCACTCCCAGCGCCGTCACGGCGCCCGTCGCCGTGCTCGACCGGATCTTCGCGATCCTCGACGCCGTCAAAGACGGCGATGGCTCGATCTCGATCACCGATATCGCGGGTCGCACGGGACTTCCGAAATCGACGGTGTCGCGACTGGTCGCCGATCTCGCCGATCACAGATATCTCGAGCGCACCGATGCCGGCGTCACACTGGGACTGCGCCTGTTCGAGCTGGGATCGCGAGCGAACCTGCCGCGGCGACTGATCAACGCCGCCGCGCCCGTTCTGCGCCGTTTGAGCACCACGACCGGTGAACGTGTCGGGTTGTGGGTTCAGCAGGGCACCGACATGGTGTCGATCGCGGTGGCGGGACAGCTGTCCATGCTCCCCACACGCGCCGGAATGCGCTCGCCCGCTCTCACGACCGCCAGTGGAAAGGCGTATCTCGCCTTCTGCGGAGACGTCGCGGTCCTCGACCGGATCAGCGCGACGCTGGGCGACGTCGACGCCGAGGTCTTCCGCGATGAGCTCGCGCACGTGCGCACCGCGGTGGTGGCGGTGGACGCTCAGATGTCCTACCCCGGAATCACGGCCGTCGCCAGTCCGGTGCTGTCGACAGGCCACGCGGTCATCGGCGCCGTGTCGATCGCCGGTCCGAGTGGATCGATGGACCCGGAACAGGCGGCGCCGCTCATCCGCGCCGCCGGCACCTCCATCGCCCGGCGTCTGGCGGCGGCGTAGACCGTGCGCACAGCCGACTGGACCGCCTCTGTCAGCGTGCTCGACCGGCTGTCGGCGGTGCTCGACGCGTTCGGCGAGCACGATGAGGGATTGGGAGTCTCAGAGCTCGCACGTCGGGCGGGGCTGCCGAAGTCCACGGTGTCGCGGATCGCCGCCGACCTCGTCGAGCAGCGGTTCTTGGACCGTGACGGCGACAAGCTCTACCTCGGGGTCCGGCTGTTCGAGCTCGGGCAGACGGTGCAGCAGCCGCGCGTGCTGCGCCGGCAGGCGCTTCCGGTCCTGCGAGAGCTGCGGGACGTCACGGGCCAGACGGTGAACCTCGGTGTCCTCGATGGCGCGGACGTCGTCGTCATCGCCGTTCTGCCGGGAGCATCGATGACGTTGCCGCCCCCGCTGCGGGTGGGCGCACGCCTTCCCGCGTACGCCACCGCGATGGGTAAAGCCGTCCTCGCCGTCTCGCGGCGAGACGTCGTCTCACGCGTCGTCGCGGCGGGGTTCGAGCCGCGGACGCCGCAGACGATCACCGACGAGCCGACGCTCCTGCGTGACTTGGCAGGTGTTCGCCACCGCGGTGCAGCGACCGATCATGAAGAGTACGTGCCCGGGGTGACCGGCACGGCCAGTCCCGTGCTCGGTGCGGCCGGGATCCCGGTGGCGGCGATCTCGGTCGCCGGCCCGACGGGCGAGTTCCTCATCGATTCGGTGGTTCCGGCCGTTCGTGCCGCGGCGCTCACGCTGAGTCGCCGACTCGCGACGGTCGCCGCGCACTGAGGACGAAAAGTGATGGGGCGGGTGCGCAATGCACCCGCCCCATCACCGTGCGATGTGTCGTGTCAGCCCGCCATGTCGCGGATGGCCTGGTAGGCGGTGAGGTTGTCGCCTTGGTAACGGTTCTCGAAGTACTCCTCGGCCTTCGTGATGAAGGCGTCGATGTCGATCTCCTCCCGCTCGATGACGGTGTAGGTGTCATCGCCGCGGTAGGTGTCGAGGATCTCTTCGGTCTCCGTCTCGACGCAGTCACGGTTCTCGGGGCGGATCTCGTGGATGGTCTGCTCGAGCAGCGCGGCCTGCTCGTCGTTCATCTTGTCGTAGGTCTTGTCGCTGACGATGAGCCAGTGGATGCCCGCGTTGTGGTCGTTCAGCACGATGGTGTCGAGGACCTCGTCGTAGCTCGACGAGTGGGTCGCGACGATCGGGTTCTCCTGTCCGACCGCGATGCCCTGCTGCAGCGCCGAGTAGACCTCTTCGACAGCGACCGAGACGGGGTTGGTGACACCCAGCGCTTCCGCGTTCGCGAGGAACTGCGGCGAGTTGGGGAAGCGGATGGGGACCCCGGCGAGGTCGTCGGGGCTGCGGACCTCGACGTCCTTCGTCGTCAGCGTGCGGTTGCCGAAGAACCAGCCGTCCACGACCCGGACGCCCGTTGCGTCGTGGAAGTTCGTGAAGAGCTCGTCGGACCCTTCGTCGATCCACTGGAAAGCGTGGTCGATGTCGTTGAACGCGTAGGCCGCGTCGATGACGCCGATCGGCTCGTACGTCGCGCTCAGGGCCGACGCACCCTGCAGATCGATGTCGATGTCGCCCGCTTGAACGAGCGGGAAGCGGTCGGCGTCGGGGCCGAGCTGGCTCGCGGGGTAGAGGTCGACGGTGAAGCCGATGTCAGCGTCCTCGAGGCGCTCCTTGAGCAGCTCGACTCCGCAGAAGTAGTTCGGCGTCTGCTCGTTCTGGCTCGTCGCGACGGTCAGCGTGACCGGGTTGTCCTGGTCTGCCGCGGGTTCGCTGGCCGAGCCGCTCGGCGTTCCGCCGCCGGAACAACCGGCGACGATCAGCGCCGTCGCTGCCAGCGCCGTCGCTGCGAACATGCTGCGACGCATTGAATGGGCTGTGCTCATGGGATTCTCCTCTGGCTTCGCACGTCGTCGTACGGGTTGTAGACACTCGTCACCGGGTCATGACAATCGGTCGACGAAAGGACTTTCGGGCACTGCTCGACTCGACCGGAATGCCAAGGTTCGGTTGGTGGCAGTGCCGACTCTGACGGACTTCACCGCGGTGACAAACATATGTCCCGGCGAGTGGAACATCGCGCGTCGTCATCGCGCCAGACCCTCGTCCGCCGACAGGCGGTGGGCGGCGCGGACCGCGAGCTCGTAGCCGTAGATGCCGGCTCCTGCGAGGACCGCGTGAGCCACCTTCGAGACCAGAGACGGCTCGTACTCCCGTGCCAGGATGTTGGTGATGTGCAGCTCCACGATCGGCGTCGAGAGCATCCGCAGCGCATCCAAGAGCGGGATCGACGTGAAGCTGAAACCGGCGGGGTTGATGACGACGACCGCGTCCTGACGAAACGCCTCGTGCACCCATTCGACGAGCTCGTGCTCGGCATTGGACTGGGCGAAGAACAGGTCGAATCCCAGCTCGTCCGTGACCCGTTCGCAGAGAGCCCGAACATCATCGAGCGTCGCCGTGCCGTACAGCTCCGGTTGACGCAGTCCCATCATGTTGAGGTTCGGGCCGTTCAGGACGAACAGCTTTCTCGCCATCGACGAGTCCTTTCCGAGGCGCGACGCGGGGTCACAGTCCCATCAGCGACGGCAGGAACGTGATGATGCCCGGGAAGAGCGTCAGAAGGAGCAGAACGGTACCCAGGGGGATGAGGAACGGCAGGACGCCGCGGAACAGCTCGCCCATCGGTCTGCGCGTGATCGACCCGACGACGAACAGCACGGCACCGACCGGTGGTGTCAGAGAGCCGATCATGAGGTTCAGGATCATGACGACGCCCAGCTGCAGGGGGTCGATGCCGAACTGGGCGACGATGGGCATCAGGATAGGCACGAGCACCAGGATGACCGGCGGGGCTTCGAGCGGGATGCCCAGCAGGATCAGCAGCACGTTGAGGATCAGCAGGAACACCAGCGGGTTGTCGGTGAAGCTGACGAGCCACTCGCCGAGGTTGCGCGACACCTGCTCGCGGGCGAGCACCTGACCCATGAGGTTCGAAGCTCCCAGGATCAGAAGGATGCCGCCGGAGATGATGATCGTCTCCTTCGACGACTTCCAGAACACCTGCCACGTGAGTGTGCGATAGATGAGACCGAGCAGCAGCATGTAGACGCACGCGATGCCTGCGCTCTCGGTCGGTGTGAACATTCCGCTGAAGATTCCGCCGAGGATGATGACCGGCAGCATCGCGGGCCCGATGACACGAACGGCCGCCTTGCCGAGCAGCTTGCCGTCGAACGTGCTCTTCACGGCGATCTTGGGGTGCAGGCGCACCCAGATGAAGATGTAGATGGCGAACCCGAGGGCCATGAGCACGGCCGGGATGATCGAGCCGGCGAACAGCGCCCCCGTCGAGATCGATGCCGTCGCGGCGAAGAGCACGGCCGGGATGCTGGGCGGCATGATCGTGCTCATGAGCGACGCCGATGCGGTCAGACCTGACGAGAACCCGTAGGGATACCCGGCCTTGAGCATCTGCGGGATCTGCACCTTACTCGTCGATGCGGCATCGGCGAGGGCCGAGCCGCTGATCCACGAGAAGCCGATCGCCGTGCCGAGGTTCACGTAGGCGAGGTTGCCGGGAAGCCGCGCCAGGAGCGCGCGCGCCAGGTCGTAGAGCCGGGTGGCGATGCCGAGATTGTTGGCGATCGACCCCACGAAGATGAACAGCGGGACCGCGAGCAGGGGGAAGCTGTTGATGCCGTTGACGGTCGACGAGAGGGCATACCCGGCGGAGAGACCGTTCGTGTAGAAGTACAGCATGCTCGACCCGATCATCGCGAACGCGACCGGGACGCGCAGCAGCAAGAGCGCGACGAAGAGCAGAATGTAGAGCCAGAGTTCCATCGATCAGCCTTCCATCTCACCGATGTCGAGCTGGCGCTCGGGGCGGTTTGCGTAACGAATCTTGTATGCGGACTGCACGGCGGCCGAGGCGAAGCCGACCAGCGCGAAGATGTAGAGGATGCCGAGGGGCAGGTTCATGGCGGCGCTGAGGCGGACCCACTCGGTTTCGAGCTTGACGTACGCCTCATAGGTCAGCGCGAGGCAGACGGCCACCATGATGACGGCCGAGATCATTCGCAACGCGGTGAAGAGCCATTTTCCCGCCAGCAACTGGTCGAAGATCTCGAGCACGATGTGTCCGTTCCGACCCACGAGGTAGCCGGCCATCGTGAAGGTGAGCGCGATCATGGACAGCAGTGCGAGTTCGCCCGAGCCGACCCAGCCGATCTGGGGGAAGTAGCGCCCGACGACCTGGTACATGGTGCCGAAGATGACGAACGCGAACAGGGTGACGCCGACGGCGATCTCGACACCGGAGAGCGCCCTGATGAACCACGGGTCGGGCGGTACGCCCTTGTTGAGGTCGGGCTCCATGAAGAACGTTCGCGTGGGCGGGAAGATCGACTCGCCGAGTTCCTC
The DNA here is from genome assembly GCF_042271185.1 of Microbacterium sp. NPDC055910. Classification (NCBI taxonomy): domain Bacteria; kingdom Bacillati; phylum Actinomycetota; class Actinomycetes; order Micrococcales; family Microbacteriaceae; genus Microbacterium; species Microbacterium sp. NPDC055910. The sequence goes on along the minus strand of NZ_JBHJZS010000021.1, from coordinate 27,225 downwards.
CGCGCTCGCGGCTGCGGCCGGGTCGTCGGGAGTGACCTCCTCGGGACCGTTCGTCGTCATGGCGTCGTCGCCACTCGTTCGGGCTGCATGGTCAACCTCTCTGTTGCTGCGGGTCGGGCACCGCGCTCACTGCCCCTGCGACTCTGGTCTGCGCAGGTGGCCGCGCAAAGTCGAGTTTCGCCGAATGGGACATCCTCTGCACGTCCGGGTGCCGCAGATGACGAGCGAAAGGCGGGGGACGCCGGTCGTGCCGGCATCCCCCGCCTCGTCGGGGTTCGACAGTCCTACTCGAAGAGCGAGAGGGTGAGCACCGAGGTGTAGGAACCGGATGCCGCGTTCTCGGCGGCGACCTTGAGGTTGAGGGCTGCGTTGGCCGACCACGAACCCTGGTCGTATGTCGCTACCTGGTCGGTGTTCAGGTAGAGCAGCTCGCCGTCAGCGTAGGCGAGGCCTTCGCTGTCCTCGTCGTCCAGGACACCTTCGATGTCGCCGCCGACCTCGATCGCTGTGCCGTAGTCCGCGGCCAGAGCGGGCGACCACCCGAGATGGTCGGCCGAGATCGAGTCGTCGCCCGAGACGAAAGCGCTCGCCGTGCCGAGGACGAACCACGGGCTGTCGGGGACAGTGCTGCGCGTGTCGGTGACGGTCACGGTCGGGAGGACGCCGGTGAACTCGCGGACCAGCGGGTCGCCCGAGTCGACCTCTTCGAGCGCGGTGTCGTTCGCCGCGACCGAGAGAGCCAGCACGCCCGACGGGTAGCGGTCGGTGATCTCGACGTTGATGTCGACGGTGCCATCGTCGATCTCGTCAGCAGTCGCGACAGCCGTGCCAGCTGACGCCAGCAGCAGCGCGCCGAACGCGATGCCGCCCGCGCGGGTGAGGGTTGATCTCTTCATCATTGAATCTCTTTCTGTGTGATCGCTTCTGCCTCGATCGTGTGACCGAGGCTCGGGTGACGTGTGGGGTGCGAGCCGGGTGCTCGCACCCCACACGCCCGGTGTCAGCCGCCCGCGGGAATAGCCCGGTACGGCGCCGTTCTCGTCTCGGTCACGGACTCACCGTCGACGATCGTCGTCGAAGTGATCGTGGCCTCGCCGGCCGGAACAGACGTCGCTCGCGTGTTGAACGACACGGCGACCGACTTTCCGGGAGCGACGTTCGGGAAGACCTTCTTGCCGAACTCTGTCGTCACCGTGATGTCCGCGGCTGCGCCCGTGTAGTTCGTCGCGGTCACCGACACGTACGCCTTGCCCGCGAGCGTGCGAGGTGTCGTATGCGCTGCGACACCCTTCGAGACGGTCACCGTGGCCGTCGAGGTGAGCTGTTCCTGCTCACCGTCGGCGTTCAGGACGTTCAATCGCACCGTGAGGTCGACTGCGCCGGCCGGGACGTTGTTGTCGACGTCGGCCGCATCGAACTGCAGCGTGACGCGGCTCGGTTCGGCCGTGACGTCGGACGGCTCGACGGGCGTCGCCGACAGCGGAGTGATGAGCTCGGCCGCGCTGTCGTACGTGTACCCGGCGGGCAGGTCGAACTGTGCGTCGATCGTCCCGTCGACCTGCGAGAACACGCCCGAGGGTGTGCCGAATCGCAGGTGACCCGGAGTGAATCGCAGAGCGCCCGGCTGATCCTGCGGTGCGAGGACGACCTCGATCTTGCCGGTCGGGCGCGGGTCGGTGCAGTCGTTGAAGAAGTACTCACCGGCACGTGTGAAGGTGTGCTGGTACGTCTCGCCCGGCTGCAGCCTGGCGTTGAACTCACCCTCGAAGTACTGCGTCGCGCAGTGCTCCTTCAGGTTGGGGAAGTTCGGGAACGTCTCGGCCCCCGGGTTGCGGAAGGTGACCGTCGTGCCGACCGGCACCCGCAGGTGCGTGGGCTGCATGGCGTTCGTCGCGACGCTGTCCTGCGCCGCTGCCGTGTCCGCCGTGCGGCTGCTGCGCGCGAGCAGAACGGTGTTGTCGACCGTCTCGCCCGCGACGGCGGAACCGCTCACGGGGCGACGCATGGTCAAGGGAGAGGTGTTCGGCCCCTCCTGGCTTCCCGTCGCGTTCGTATAGGCACCGTTGAGCTTGAAGGCCCACAGCGAGTCGCCCTGCGTGACCGATCCGCCGTACGGGTTCGTCGACCCGGCAGCGAACACGGCGATGTACTGCTCGCCGTCGACCTCGTAGGTGACCGGAGCGGCAGCGATGCCCGACCCCGTCTGGAAGTCCCAGAGGACGTCACCGTTGACAGCATCCATGATCAGGGCGCGGCCGTCGATCTGCCCGACCACGAGCAGGTCCGATGCCGTCGTCAGCGGCCCTTGGCCGTGCGACATGTCGGTCCCGAGGTGGTTCGTCCACACGACCTTGCCCGTCGAGGCGTCATAGGCGAGGATGCCGCCGGTCTGGTACTGACCCATCGCGCGGAGTCCGTTCGAGCCGGCTCCGTTGTAGTGAGCGACGGGGTTCGTGCCGTACGGGAAGTACACCATGTTCGTGCTGTGGCTGTACGACTGGTTCGACCAGTCGCCGCCGCCGTTCTGGCTCGTCGTCGAGAGGATCGGCATATCCCACTGCGGGTCGTACATGCAGCCCTCGCGGTGCCCTAAGTGACCCTCGGGGTACGTGAGGAACGGCTCATCGGCGGCGACGTAGCTGTCCGGGTTGAAGACGAGGTTGCCCTCGGCGTCGGCCTGGTAGCCGTTGTAGTTCGGCACCGCGCGCCACGGGTTGCCGGGCACGTTGTCGGCATCGAGCTTCTCCCACACGACGCACTCCGGCAGCTGACGCTCTACCGGGAACGGCTGCGTGTCAGGCTGGTTCTGGCGCGAGTCGACGATCATGGGCTTGTCGATCGTGGGGGTGACCGGCTGGCCGTTCGTGCGGTCGATCACGAACTGGTGACCCGACTTGCTGCCGTAGAACGCCACCTTGCGCTCGACGCCGTCGACCTCCATGTCCGCGAGCGTCGGCGGGTGGACGTTGTCCATGTCCCACACGTCGTGGCGGATCGACTGGTAGTGCCACTTGTACGCGCCGGTCGTGGCATCCACGGCAACCATCGTGCTCGAGAACAGGTTGTCTCCAGGACGCTGCGAGCCGTTCTGCGACGAGGTGCAGCTGCGGGCGTTGCCGAAGGTCATGTAGTACATGTTCAGCTCGGGATCCACCGAGCCGTGCATCCAGGGAGCGGCACCGGCCACAGCGGCGCAGTCCGTGCCGTTGTCCAGGACGGGACCCCACGTCTCGGACGCGTCGAAGGTGATCCCGTCGAGGCCGGTGAACTCTTCACCGCGCTGCGGCCCGCCGAAGAAGTGCCAGAGATACGATCCGTCATCGGCATCGAATGCGGCGACCGCTCCGCGGTTGCCGTCCGCCGCGTGGGCGTAGACGATGCCGTTGTTGTAGACGGTCGCGACCTTGCCGAACCCGCCGAGGCTTTGGCCTTCCGGGCCCCGCGCCGGGACAGCCCACACCTGCTCGCCCGTCTCCTGGTCGAGCGCGATGATGTTGCTGCCGCTTGCCAACGTGAAGATCTTGCCGTCGCCGGCCGAGACGCCGCGACGCGTTCCGGACAGCCCGAAGCCGCCACCGTTCCATTTCCAGATCGGGTCGCCGGATGCGCCGTCCACGGCGATCACGCCGCCCTGGGGCGTGTCCAGGTAGATCACGCCTCCCACGACGATGGGGGTCGTCTGCTGTCCGGTGTGGTTGGTCGCCGGTGCAACAGCCGACACGTGCGTGCGCCACGCCGGCGCGAGCTGGTCGAGGTTGTCTTTATTGATCTGCGTCAGTCCGGAGTAGTGCTGGTTTCCGAGGTTTCCGCCGACCGTGGGCATGTCGACACCCGTGGGTTCGAGGCCGGTCAGACCGGCGGGGGGAACGGGGTCTGAACCCGTTCCCACCGCTGTGGCGGGTGAGGCGGCGACAGCGAGGGTCAGCGCGAGCGCGCCCACCCCCACTACTGCCAGCCTCTTTCTCAATGTCTTGCGCATGTGCGTGCTCCTTGATCGTCATCGATCAGACGGAGGGCGGTGCGTGCCCGCCTCACGTCCCTGGGGGTATGCCGACCGAAGTGCCGAACTGGAGGCATCGGCGCCGGTCAGCGCTCCGGACGCTAGACCGCCCGCTCCGAGGGGGCAACCGATCGGCCCATCGAGTGGTACACCGCGTTGCCTTTCTGCTCAGTGGGACAACGGTTGGTCGGGATCAGTGCGCCTGCTTAGCATGCGACGACCGGCACCTAGCCCTGGACGGAGTTGTCATGGCTGCATCAGCATCCAAAACCCTCACGAGCGAACAGACTCGAGAACTCGATGAGGTGTTCGCGCGGGCACAGGCGGCGCTCGCCGTCATCGAGACGTACGATCAAGCGCGCGTCGATCGCCTCATTCAGGCCATCGCCTGGGCCGTCGCGAATCGCTCGTCGTTTCACCGACTCGTCGACATGGGGATCGAAGAGTCCGGCCTCGGCGATTTCGACAGCCGCATGAACAAGCGCATGAAGATCCGCGGTGTCCTTCGCGACGCGTTGCGCAGCCCCTCCGTCGGCATCATCGAAACCGACGAAGAGCGCGGTCTCGTCAAGTACGGCAAGCCCGTCGGAGTGATCGGGTGCGTCGTGCCGACGACGAACCCCGATCTCACTCCCGCGGGGAACGCGATCTACGCCGTCAAGGCGCGCAATGTCGTCGTCTTCTCGCCGCATCCGCGCTCGAAGGACACCACCTTCGAGACCGTGCGTCTCATGCGCGAAGCGCTCGAGGCAGAAGGCGCTCCCGCCGACATCCTGCAGTGCATCACGCTGCCGAGCCTCACCGCATCGCAGGAGATCATGCGCCGCTCCGATCTGGTCATCGCGACCGGCGGACAGGGTCTCGTGCGCGCCGCGTACAGCTCGGGTACTCCCGCCTACGGCGTCGGCGCCGGCAATGCCACCGAGTTCGTCGATGAGACGGCCGATCTGAAAGAGACGGCGCGCAACTGCATGCTCTCCAAGACATCGGACTTCGGCTCGGGCTGTTCGGCAGACGGAAACGTCCTCGTGCCCGCGTCGCGGTACCAGGACATGCTCGCCGCACTGCAGGACGAAGGCGGTCACCTCGCGACCGCCGACCAGCGGGCTGCGTTGCAGGCGGTGATGTGGGATGACGAAGGCCACCGCCTCGCCGACACCGTCGCGGTGTCCCCGCAGGCGCTCGCCCGAGCCGCCGGGTTCGAGGTGCCGGCGAGCACGAAGTTCATCCTCGTCGAGGGCGACGGCATCGCCGATGACCGGCCGTTCTGCAAAGAGAAGCTGACGACGCTCATGGCGGTCCACGCATACGAGGGGAGCTTCGAAGACGGAGTCGAGGTCGCCAAGCGTCTCTACGACATCGGCGGCAAGGGTCACTCGTGCGGCATCGCGTCGAAGGACGACGCCCACGTCGACTATTTCGCCCGGCACATGCCGGTCTCGCGCATCATGGTGCGGCAGCCCAACTCGAAGGCGAACGCCGGTGCGTTCACGAATGGGATGCCGATGACCTCGTCGATGGGGTGCGGCACGTGGGGCGGCAACATCACGTCCGAGAACGTGTCGTTGAAGCACTACATGAACACGACCTGGGTCTCTCGGGTCATCGCCGAAGACCGGCCCTCAGACGAGGAGCTCTTCGGTGACTTCTACGACGCTGCTCTCGAAGCGGCCGAACCGTCAGCGGTCGCTCGGTGAGCACGATCGATGAGTCGACCACGGGCGAATCCGCCGAGGCCCTCGTCGCCGAAGCGCGCGGGTGGTGGCATACCGACATCATCGACATCCATCCCGGCGAGATCGCGCTGCGCGGGTATCCCATTCAGGACCTGATCGGCAACGCCGGCTTCGTCGACACCATCTGGCTCATGGTTCAGGGCGAACTGCCCACTCGGGCTCGCGCTGCGCTGTTCGAGGCCGCACTCGTGGCATCCGTCGATCACGGTCCGCAGGCGCCGTCGATCGCGATCGCGCGGATGGCGACGACGTGCGGAGCGCCCGTGAACGGCGCGATGGCGTCGGCGATCAACGTTCTCGACGACATCCACGGCGGACCCGGACAGCAGTGCATGGAGATCTACCTCGAGATCGACGCCGAGCTCGACAGCGCGGGCGACGTCCGCGAAGCGACGCGCCGCGTTCTGCAGCGACACCGCGATGCGGGACTCACGTACGTGCCGGGGTTCGGGCACCGTTTCCACCCCCTCGACCCGCGCACTCCGCGCCTTCTCTCGCTCGTCGACGACGCCGTCGCGCAGGGCGAGATCGATGGGCGGTTCGCCGAGATCGGCCGGGCCGTCGAAGACGAGATCAGCCACGGCCGGACACGACGCATCCCCATGAACGTCGACGGAGTGACCGCCGTCATCTACTGCGAGCTCGGTCTTCCGCCGGAGCTGGGTCGAGGTGTCTTCATCTTGGCGCGGTCGGTCGGCATCCTCGCGCATGCCTACGAGCAGATGACGCAGGGCGTGCGGATCAAGGGACCCTTGCCGAAATCACTCGGATACACCTACACCGGACCGGCCCGACGTGCCGTCCCGAAAGAGACCGACCAATGAAGGAGAACGACATGAAAGACCTGGTGTCGAACCAGATCATCAGGTACCTGGAGGCGCGTGCCGTCGAGCACGTGTTCGGGTTGTGCGGGCACACCAACATCGCACTTCTGGCTGCCCTCGAAAAGAGCGAGCAGATCTCCTTCATCAATGTGCGTCACGAGCAGATCGCCTCGCACGCCGCCGACGGCTACGCGCGAGCGGGCAAGCGGACAGGTGTCGTGCTGTCGCACCTCGGGCCGGGCCTGACGAACGCCGCGACGGGGGTGGCGAACGCCGCACTCGATTCGATTCCGATGGTCGTCATCGCCGGCGACATCCCGACGCACTATTACGGGAAGCATCCGCATCAGGAGGTCAATCTCCACGCGGACGCGGCCCAATACGAGATCTACCGCCCGTTCGTGAAGCGGGCGTGGCGGGTCGACCAGCCGCACCTCATGGCCGAAGTGCTCGACAAGGCGTTCACGCTTGCGGAGAGCGGGCGACCCGGCCCCGTCCTGGTCGATGTGCCGATGGATGTCTTCTCGGCCGAGGTCGACGTCGCGACGTTCGACAAGGCAATCAGCAATACGCGCACGCTCGCGAAGCCCGGTCTCGACGAAGAGGTCGCCGAACAGATCGTGCGCAATCTGCTGGAGGCGGAGAACCCCGTGCTCTACGTCGGCGGCGGCGTGATCAGCGCCGACGCGACCGACGAGCTGCTGGAGTTCGCCGAGCTGCTCTCGCTGCCCGTGTCGCACAGCCTGATGGGCAAGGGCGCTGTCCCCGACGACAATCCGCTCGTGCTGGGCATGACCGGATTCTGGGGTACGGCGTTCACGAACGAGATGACCCGAACGGCCGACTGGATCCTCGCTCTCGGCACGCGCTTCGCCGAAGCGGACTCGAGCTCGTGGTATCCCGAGTACACATTCGACATCCCGAAGACCAAGCTGATGCAGATCGACATCGATCCCGCCGAGCTGGGGCGCAATTATCCGCTCGAGATCGGCGCGCTCGCCGACATGAAGTCCGCGCTCAAGACGCTCGTGCGCATCGCGCGCCGGCTCGCTCCCGAAACGATCGATCGCGCCGAGCTGATCGGCAGGATCGCCGCGAATCGCGACGATCTCAAGAGCCGCAATGCGGCGGCGCAGGTGTCGGAGGCGTGGCCCATGCGGCCCGAGCGCATCCTGGCCGAGGCGCGCGCCGTGCTGCCCGCCGACGCGATCATCACGACCGACGTCGGCTGGAACAAGAACGGCGTCGGTCAGCAGTTCGACATCCTGACGCCCGGTTCGATCCTGACACCCGGCGGGTTCGCGACGATGGGGTTCGGCGGTCCGGCCGCCGTCGGAGCCAAGATGGCCTGCCCCGACCGCGTCGTCGTCTCTCTCGTCGGCGACGGCGGCTTCGGGCAGAATCCCTCCGTCCTGGCGACGGCCCGCGAGCACAACACGCCCGTCGTGTGGGTCGTGATGAACAACAACGCGTATGGGACGATCGCCGGGCTCGAGAAGGCGGCGTTCGGCACGACGTACGGAACGGTCTTCGGCACGGCGGACGACCCCATGTATACCGACTTCGCGGCGATCGCGCGGGCATACGGCGTCACGGGCATCAAGGTCGAGTCAGCCGCGGAGTTCAGACCGGCGCTCGAGCGTGCGATCGCGCATGAGGGTCCCGTCGTGATCGACGTGTCGATGGTCAACGTCCCCACACCGACGACCGGCCACTGGAACATCCTCGACATCTACTCGCCCGACGAGAAGATCGAACACGTCGCGACCTCGTGACATGCCCAGCTCACGTCGGATGACCGGTGACGCCCATGAGTGACGAGTCTTCTGTCTCGATCTCCACGGTGTCGCTGGCGGGCACGCTCCAGGACAAGATGCGGGCTGCCGTCGCGGCCGGATTCGGTGGGGTGGAACTGCTCGAATACGACCTCCTCGTGTCACCGTGGTCGCCCCGGCGCGTCGCCGAAGAGGCCGCGGACCTCGGTCTCTCGATCGATGTATACCAGCCGCTGCATGTTGAAGCCGTCCGGCCCGGCCTGTTCGATGCCCGCCTGCGCCATGCCGAACGCAAGCTCGATCTGGTGAGCGAGCTCGGCGCGCGCGTGCTCGTCTGCTGCTCGACGACCTCGGACGACGGAATCGACGACGACGAGCTCGCCGCGGAGCAGCTGTCGCGCATCGCCGACCTGGCCGCGCAGCGGGGTGTTCGACTCGCGCTCGAGGCGGTGCCGTGGGGCCGCGTCCGCACGCACGAGCACGCGTGGCGCATCGTCCGGCGGGCCGATCATGCCGCTCTTGGAATGTGCCTGGACAGCTTCCACGTGCTCTCGCACGCCAACGATCCGCAGGTGGAGCTTGCCGCCTTCGATCCCGCGAAGATCTTCCATGTGCAGCTCGCCGACGCGCCGCGCGTCGGCATGGACGTGCGCGAATGGAGTCTGCACTCACGGGTGTTCCCGGGGCAGGGCGTGCTCGACGTCCACGGATTCCTCGAGCAGCTCGCGGTGAAGAGGTATCGAGGCTCGATCGCGCTCGAGGTGTTCAACGACGTCTATCAGCAGGAAGATCCACGCCACGCCGCGATCGATGCCATGCGGTCGGTGCGTGCGCTGGCCGAAGCTGTGGGGGAGCGCGGCCCGGCCGCCCTCCGGTCCGCATCGAGCACCCTTCCACCTGCTCCGCGCCTCGACGGGTACGCGTTCGTCGAGTTCGCGGTCGATGCGCTGTCGCGCCCCCTCCTCGCGCGCCTGCTGGGCAGGCTGGGCTTCACCCACACCGGGCAGCACCGCTCGAAGCCTGTCGAGCTGTGGGAGCAGGGAGACGCGCGCGTCCTTCTCGACCTCGCGCCCGACCGATCGATCGACCCCGCGACGGCGTCGATCATCGCGCTGGGGGTCGACACGTCAGACGCGCGCGCGTCCTTCCGGCGAGCGCAGAGCCTGCTCGCGCCCAAGCTCGCCCGCAAGCTCGGCGAGGGCGAAGCCGACCTGAACTCCGTCGCCACTCCCGACGGCACGGCGCTGTTCTTCTGCGAGGGGGATTGGCTCGCAGATTTCGAGCCGACGGGCGCTTCCGCATCGACGTCACCGCTCCTGCACGACATCGATCATGTGTCGATGACGGACTCCGTCGACGACTTCGAGCCGTCGACTCTCTTCCTCCGTACCGTGCTGGGCCTGTCGGCGGGTGAGCCGACCGAGGTCAATGCGCCGTTCGGCGTCGTGCACCGGTGGACTGCGACCGACCCGGCTCACCGCGTTCGAATCGCGCTGAGCACATCTCCGCTGCGCCGCGGGGACTGGGCTCCGAGCATCTCGAGCCCGCAGTCGATCGCGTTCCGCACCGACGACGTCGTCGCGTGTGCGCGGGCGCTGCACGACAGTGGAGCATCGATCCTGCGCATCCCCGGCAACTACTACGACGATCTCGAGGCGCGGGTCGGCCTTCCGGCTGACATGATCGCCGTGCTTCGCGAGAACGACATCGTCTACGACCGCGATCGACACGGCGAGTACCTGCACTTCTTCACCGAGATGGTGGGATCGCGGGTCTTCTTCGAGATCGTGCAGCGCATCGACGGTTACGACGGCTTCGGTGATCCGCACAGCGTCCCCCTCCGCATGTCGGCCCATCGCCGCCAGCGGATGCGGATGCTCGAGGTCACGTCATCGGAGGTTCCGACCGACCACCGCTACGACTACTCGCTCGCGCACCTGACCGCGCTGAGCCTGACGCCACCCGAACTCGTCGACGCAGCGGCCGCCGCCGGTTACCGCTACGTCGGCCTGCGCATGACGAAGGTGACGGCGCAAGAGCCCAACTACCCCCTCTCGTACGACCCGAAGCTGATGCGGGCCACGAAGACGCACCTGGCGGCCATGGGGGTCGAAGTGCTCGACATCGAGCTCGCCCGCATGACCTCGAGTGACAGCCCACGCGACTACCTGCGCTTTCTCGAAGCGGGCGCCGAGCTCGGCGCCCGCCACGTCATCACGCAGCTCCCCGACGCCGATTTCGCGCGCAAGTCCGACCGATTCGCCGAGTTGTGCGAGCTCGCGCGACCCCTCGGGCTCACGCTCGATCTGGAGTTCCCCTCGTGGACCGAGACGCCGAACCTCTCTGAGGCCGTTCGCGTGCTGCGCGCCGCTGATCAGCCGAACGCGGGGCTCCTCATCGATGCGCTGCACTTCTGGCGATCCGGATCGACGCTCGACGAGTTGCGCGCGCTGCCGCGCGAGTGGTTCCACTACGTGCACGTGTGCGACGCACCCGGAGAGATCCCCACAACGACCGAAGGGCTCATCCACACGGCCCGGTTCGAACGGCTGTTTCCGGGCGAAGGCGACCTCGACATCGCCGGCATCCTCGACGCGCTTCCACCGAACCTGCCCCTGGCGCTCGAGATCCCCCGTGCGACCCTCGTCGCCCAGGTCGGAGCGAAGGAGCACGCGCGGCTCGCGATCGCCGCGTCACGCCGTCATCTGGATGCCGCGGCGCCATCTCTCGCGGGCGGTTGAGAGCCTGCGGCCTCGACGCGCGGAGCGGGGGGATGAGATCCTTGCGCCTCCGACACCCCGGTCGCCGCGAGCGAGAGTTCGAGCAGCTCGCGGAGCACGTCGCGGTCGACACCCGACAGTCGCGTCACGTACAGGCACGCCTTGCTGGCGCGGTGCTTGCCCAGTCGGTCGAGAAGATCGGGCCACCGCGTCGTGAAATCGGTGAGGAAGTAGATCGTGTGGTGCGCCGCGCCCGAGGCGAAGGCGAGGAGAGGCGCTTGTCCACTGTGCCCGCTCTCGTAGCGGTACTCGTATGTCCCGAAGCCGACGATGCGACCGGCCCAGACCACCGGCGGCTCGCCCGTGATCTCGCCGAACAGCTCGAGCAGCTCGTCGGCTTCGTCGCGGCGGGCACCCGTCGCTTTCTCGAGAGCCACCTCGACGGGAACGTCCGACGGTGACATCGCCGGCGACTTCTTCGCGGATCCTGTGTTCTCGCTCATGTCGAGTCCGTCCGTTCGCTGGTGATGACCATCCTGACGCGGCTGCCCCGCGACGATAACCCTCAGCAGGGTCGCGGGTCCTCGGTCATCTCTTCACGATAGGGCGCGACCGGTTTCAGCTCCACGGCATCGACGCGCAGACCCTACGCGCCGTTCGCCGCCCTCCAGTCGCCGATCAGCCGGCGAAGCTCGTCTTTGCGCGCGTCCGTCGCGAACGAGGCGATGATGGAGTTCTCGGCGAGGGTGGCGAGCTCGTGGGCGTCGAACCCGATGGCGGCGACGGCGTCGTAGTTGGCGCCGACGTAGCCGCCGAAGTAGGCCGGATCGTCGGAGTTGATGGTGACGAGCACCCCCGCGTCGAACAGTGCGCGAAGCGGGTGCGACCGGATGTCGGCGACGGCGCGCAGCCGCACGTTCGAGAGCGGGCAGACCGTGAGCGGGATCCGGTGCTCGACGAGGTAGTTGACCAGGTCGGCGTCTTCGATGGCGCGGATGCCGTGGTCGACGCGGTCGACCTGCAGGTCGGTGAGGGCTTCCCAGATGTACGCGGGCGGACCCTCCTCGCCCGCGTGAGCGACCCGGCGAAGCCCCAGGCTCTCGGCGCGCGCGAAGAGGCTCGCGAAGAGGGCCGGCGGATAGCCGACCTCGGCGGAGTCCAGCCCGACCCCCAGCAGCTCGTGCGCACGCGGCGCGATCTCGTCGAAGAGCGCCTCTGCCGATTCGACCGGAAGGTCGCGGACGAAACAGAGGATGAGCCCCCCGGTGATGTCCCATCGGCGCTCAGCCTCGCGGAACGCTGCGAGAAGACCGTCCATGACGACGCCCGGTGACACACCGTTGCGCTGGTGCACCTGCGCGTCGAAGAACATCTCCACGTGGCGCACGCCATCGGCGTGCGCGCGCGCGAAGTAGGCCAGCGCGAGGTCGGTGAAGTCCGCTTCTGTGCGAAGCACGGTCATGCAGACGTAGTACAGGTCGAGAAATGATCCGAGGTCGGTGAAGTCGTACCGGTCGCGCAGTTCCTCGACGTCTGCGAACGGCAGCTGCACGCCGTTTCGCGCCGCGAGCTCGAAGGCCAGCTCGGGTTCGAGCGTGCCTTCGATGTGCAGGTGCAGCTCCGCCTTCGCGAGGCTGCCGGTCTCGTCTTCGAGCGTTGCCGCCGACATCAGTCTCCTCAGGATCCAACCCAGGCCATCGGTACCAATCGACGCAAGTGCTCATAGAACCGGCGCCGCTTGACAAACCAATCATGCCATTGGTTCTATCGAGGAGCGACTCTCGTCGTGACCCGCACCCTTAGCTTCTTCTCGGTGCTTCTCCTCATCCCTAGGACACACCCGACATGACCACGCGTTCCCGCACCCGCACGTCCCTCATCGCCTCGGCGACCGCCCTCCTCGCCGCGCCCCTGCTGCTGGCGGGATGCTCCACTCCGCCGCCTGTCGACGAGGGCGGTGCATCCGGAGACAGCGACTTCATCGCGTGCGCCGTCTCGGGATCGGGCGGATGGAACGACAAGTCCTTCAACGAGCAGGTCTACGAGGGCCTGCAGACCGCGAAGAGCGATCTCGGCGTCACCGTCATCCCCTTCGAGTCGAAGACCGCCGATGACTTCCGCCCCGGCCTGGAATCGCTCGTCGACCAGGGCTGCAACCTCATCTTCAGCATCGGCTTCGACGCGAACGACGCCGTCAACGACGCGGCCGCAGCCAACCCCGACATCGACTTCGTCACGGTCGACGGCTTCGTGAAGGACGAGGCGACCACGAACCTGAAGGCCGTCACCTACGCGATGAGCGAGTCGGCGTTCCTGGGCGGCTACCTCGCGGCAGCGCACAGCGAGACGCACACGATCGGCACGTTCGGCGCGATCCAGAACGGTGCGATCACCGACTTCATGACCGGGTACTACAACGGCGCGCAGCAGTGGGCGGCAGACAACGACACGCCCACCCAGGTGCTCGGCTGGGATCCGGCCACCGAGACGGGCGTCTTCGTCGGCGACTTCGTCAACCAGGTGACCGCCAAGTCGATCTCGGCCGCGCAGCTCGATCAGGGAGCCGACGTGCTCTTCCCCGTCGCCGGCCCTCTCTTCGCCGCGACCGGTGAGGCGATCAAGGACTCCGGCAAGGACGTCGTCTTCATCGGCGTCGACTCCGACGTCGCGGTGACCGCCCCCGACTATGCCGCCATGATCCTCACCTCGGTCGAGAAGCGCACGACCGCGGCCGTGCTCGAGATCATCGCGCAGGCCAGCGCGGGCGAGTTCACCCCCGAGGCATACGTCGGAACGCTCGCCAACGCGGGCACGGGACTCTCGGCCTTCCACGACTTCGCCTCGGCGGTGAGCCCCGAACTGCAGAACGCCCTCGACGAACTCGCGACGCAGATCATCGACGGCTCCCTCGACACCCTCGGCTGAGCCCGGCTCCTCACGCAGAAGGCGCGCGCATGAAACTGGAGCTGCGAGGCATCACGAAGCGGTTCGGACCGCTCGTGGCCAACGACCGCATCGACCTCGAGGTTCTTCCCGGGCAGATCCACTGCCTGCTCGGTGAGAACGGCGCCGGCAAGTCGACGCTGATGAACATCCTCTACGGGCTGTACCGCGCCGAAGAGGGCGAGATCCTCCTCGACGGTGTGCCGCAGCACTTCGGCGGACCCGGCGACGCGATGCAGGCCGGGATCGGGATGGTCCACCAGCACTTCATGCTCATCCCGGTCTTCACCGTGACCGAGAACGTCATGCTGGGCCACGAGAACTCCCGGCGCGGTGGGCGGCTGAACACGGATGCCGGGCGGCAGACCGTGCGACGCATCTCGCAGCAGCTGGGGTTCGAGATCGACCCGGATGCCCTCGTCGAAGACCTGCCGGTCGGTGTGCAGCAGCGCGTCGAGATCGTCAAAGCCCTCTCGCGTCAGGCGAAAGTGCTCGTCTTCGATGAGCCGACGGCCGTGCTCACGCCGCAGGAGACGGACGAGCTCATGCAGATCATGCGCCAGTTGCGGGATGCCGGTACCGCGATCGTGTTCATCACGCACAAGCTGCGCGAAGTGCGCGAAGTCGCCGACACCATCACCGTCATGCGCCACGGGAAGATCGTCGGCCAGGCCGCTCCGACGGCGAGCAGCGCGGAGCTCGCGACGATGATGGTCGGCCGTCCCGTGCAGCTGACGGTCGACAAGAAGCCGGCGCAGCCGCAGCAGGACGGCGGTCTCGTCGTCGACAACCTCACGGTGCTCGATGCCAACGGGCACCGTGCCGTCGACCGGGTCTCGTTCCACGCTCGCGCCGGCGAGATCCTCGCCGTGGCCGGGGTGCAGGGCAATGGGCAGACCGAACTGGTCGAGGCGATCATGGGTCTGCGCGAGGCGACGAGCGGCAGCATCCGTCTGGATGACACGTCGCTCACGGGAATGGACGTCCGCGACATCATCGCTGCCGGTGTCGGATACGTGCCCGAAGACCGGCACCACGACGCCATCGTGTCCGAGTTCACGCTGGCCGAGAACCTGATGCTCAACCGGTCGCACGACCGACCCTTCGTCGCGCACGCGACGATCCAGAATCAGGCGCTCGATCAGTTCAGTCGAGATCGGATGGACGAGTTCGATGTGCGTGCGGGCGGTATCGACAGCCCGATCGGCACGCTCTCGGGCGGCAATCAGCAGAAGGTCGTTCTGGCGCGCGAGCTCAGCCGCGACCTGCGCGTGTTCATCGCCTCGCAGCCGACCCGCGGGATCGATGTCGGATCGATCGAGTTCGTGCACAACCGCATCGTCGACGCGCGCGACGCCGGCGTCGCCGTGCTCGTCGTATCCACCGAGCTCGACGAGGTCGCCGCCCTCGCGGACCGGATCATGGTGATGTACCACGGTCAGATCGTCGGCATCGTGCCCGCGGACACCCCGCGCGACGACCTCGGCCTCATGATGGCCGGCATCCTTCCCGACGCCCAGGAGGCGACCGCATGACCATGCCTGCCTCCGAGCAGACCCGATCGGGCAGTCGAGACCGGCGGCGCCGTGTCGACTGGCACGGCGCGCTGCGCGCCGCGACGACGGGCAGCGCCATGATCGCGGTGCTGTCCATCGTGGTCGCCCTCTTCATCGGCGCGGTCCTGATCGCCGCGACGAACGACGACGTCATCGCGGCATCCGCCTACTTCTTCGGGCGCCCCATGGACATGCTCGTCGCGATCTGGGAGGCGGTGACCGGTGCCTACGGCGCGCTGTTCCGCGGGTCGGTCATCAACTTCTCGGCACCCGACTTCCCCTCGGCGATCAAGCCGCTGACCGACACCCTCACCTTCGCGACCCCGCTCATCATCGCGGGGCTGGGCGTGGCGATGGCGTTCCGCGCGGGCCTGTTCAACATCGGCGGCCGCGGACAGATGCTCATCGCCGCGGGAGCCGCCGGCTGGGTCGGCTTCACCCTCGACCTGCCGTGGGGCCTGCACATGCTCGCCGCCGTCGTCGCCGGCATCATCGGCGGAGCACTGTGGGGCGGTCTCGTCGGCCTGCTCAAGGCACGCACCGGCGCGCACGAAGTGATCACGACGATCATGCTGAACTACGTCGCGTTCTACCTGATCTCGTACCTGCTGCGCACGCCGCTGCTGCAGGCGCCGGGTCAGAACAACGCCAAGTCGCCGCCCATCGACGACACCGCCGTCTTCCCGCTGCTCCTCGGCGACCGCTACAACCTGCACTTCGGCTTCGTCCTCGCCGTCGTCGTCACGATCGGCGGCGCCTGGCTGATCAACCGGTCCTCGATCGGCTTCCGCTTCCGCGCCGTCGGGTTCAACCCGCACGCCGCCCGGGTCGCCGGCATCGACGTCGGCCGCACCTACGTGCTCGCCATGCTCGTCTCGGGCGGCCTCCTCGGCCTCGCCGGCGCGAGCCAGGTGCTCGGCACCAACACCTCGGGCTTCACCGGCGGGGTGGACGCCGGAATCGGGTTCGACGCGATCATCGTCGCCCTGCTCGGACGCTCCCGCCCCTGGGGCGTCTTCGCCGCCGGCATCCTCTTCGGCGCCTTCAAAGCCGGCGGGTTCGTCATGCAGGCTTCCGAGGGCGTGTCCGCCGACATCGTCGTGGTCGTGCAGGCGATCATCGTGCTGCTCATCGCCGCACCGCCGCTGGTCCGGGCCATCTTCCACCTGCCCCAGCCCAGCACGACCTTCGCGAAGGGTGCGGTGTCATGACGGTCCCCACGATCACCCCGCTCGTCCCGACCGAAGACGACGACATCCCCACGCCCCGCAGCTGGCGCACCCCGACGATCCTCGCGACCCTCGCCCTCGCCGCGACGGCGCTGTTCCTGGGCATCCCGCGCACGCAGGCGACGACGTTCCGGCTCTCCACCGACACCGACGTCATCGCTCTCCCCGACCTCGTCGTGCCCGGTTCCGCCGCCGTCGTCGCTGCGGTGCTGCTCCTCATCGGGGCGGGCACGTCAGCCGTGCGGGCGTATCGGCACCGACCGACGCCCCTGTGGGTCAGCGTCGTGTTCGGCGTCGTCCTGGTCAACGGCTTCCTGATCTGGGCGGGGTCCGGAGCGACCCTCCCGCTCACGGGTCTGCTCGTCGGAACCCTCAGCGTCTCGGTGCCGCTGATCTACGGCTCGCTCAGCGGCGTGATCTCCGAGCGCGTCGGGGTCGTCAACGTCGCGATCGAGGCGCAGTTCCTCGCCGGTGCGTTCTCGGGTGCCGTCGCGGCATCCCTCACCGGCAACCTCTTCGCGGGCCTCGTCGCCGCCATGATCGCGGGGATGCTGGTGGGCGCGGTGCTCGCGGTGTTCTCGATCCGCTACGTCGTCGATCAGGTCATCGTCGGCATCGTCCTGAACGTGCTCGTCACGGGGTTCACGGCCTTCCTGTTCACGCAGGTGCTGAGCCCCAACGCCGCGGCCTTGAACTCGCCGCCCCGGTTCGCGGCGCTTCCCATCCCGTTCCTCGCCGACATCCCGATCATCGGGCCCGTGCTGTTCCAGCAGACACTCATCGTCTACGTCATGTACGTCGCCGTCGCGGTGGTCTGGTACGCCCTGTTCCACACGACGTGGGGTCTGCGCGTCCGCGCTGTGGGCGAGCACCCGCAGGCCGCCGACACGGTCGGCATCCCGGTCAATCGCACGAGGTTCCGCACCGTCGTGCTCGGGGGTCTGGTCGCCGGTCTCGGCGGCTCGTACTTCACCCTCGGGTCGGTCGGCTCGTTCAACATCGATATGACTGCCGGCGCGGGGTTCATCGCGCTCGCCGCCGTGATCTTCGGGCGGTGGGACCCCATCCGCTCGACCCTGGCGGCGCTTCTGTTCGGCTTCGCCAGCAGCCTGCAATACGTTCTCAGCATCATCGGCTCTCCCGTGCCGAGCGAGCTCATGCTGATGCTGCCCTATGTCGTCACGATCTTCGCCGTCGCCGGTCTCGTCGGACACGTCCGCGGACCCGCCGCGGCCGGCAAACCCTACGTGACCGCATGAACCAGACCCCCACACCCGCGAGGACCACGATGACCGACGACGAGTTGATCGCCCTTCTGCGCCCCGACTCCGCGCGCGCGGGGACCCCCGCGACGCAGCTGCGCGATGCCCTGGAGGCGCTCATCGACAACGGCACTCTCGAGAGCGGCCGCCGCCTGCCGACGGAACGGCACCTCGCCGAGACGCTCGACATCTCGCGGCTCGCGGTGCGGCAGGCACTCGAGGCGCTCCAGGCGCGCGGCGCCGTCGAGCGACGGCAGGGCTCGGGAACCTACGTGTCGTCGGCGCGCATCGAGGGCAACCTGCACCTGCTGAGCGGACTCTCCGACGAATTGAGCAGCGCGCAGCGGACGGTCACGACCCGCGTGCTGCAGTTCGGCTACTGCGCCGCCGACACCGCCGTGCGCGACGCGCTCGGGGTGGGGCCCGACGCGCTCGCCGTCATCCGGCTCGTGCGGGTGCGCTCGGTCGATGGCATCGCCTCGACCTTCGAGACATCCTGGCTGCCGTCGCCGATCGCCGCGCATCTGCTGGGGCAGGACCTCACGGATGCTTCGCTGTTCCGCCTGCTCGCCGAGACCCGCGGAATCGTTCCCGATCACGCCACGGAACGGCTGCGCAGCACCGTCTTGGACGCACAGGAGGCGCAGCAGCTCGAGACGCACGCCGGTGCGCCCGCGTTCCGCGTCAACCGCACGACGTACGACGCCGACGGTGCGCCCATCGAGTACGTCGAGACCCTGCTGCGCGGCGACCGGTACTTCTACGCCACGACGCTCGAGGCACCGCACCGGCTGCCCGACGCATCCGAACGTCTCAGCCAGTTCGAGACCCTCGCGGTGGACACCCGATGAGCATGTGGCCCGTCCGCCGGTTTCGCGACCTCACCCTGATCGATTCGCCCGACGGCAGCACGATCGTCATCGCCTGCGACTCGGTGGGCGGCATCGGATCGAAATCGTGCGACACGTTCACGACGGATGCACGTGCCGTGACCCATTTCGCCGCTCGCGTGCCGCTGCTCGAGGTGCTCGCCGCCGGCGCCGCCCCGACGGTGATCGTGGACACCTTGAGCGTCGAGAAGGACCCCTCGGCGATCGACATGATCGACGAGATCAGGGCGATGGCTCTCGAGCTGGGACTCGACCCCGACGTGAGCGTCACCGGCAGCACGGAAGACAACGTCGCCACGATCGCGACGGGCATCGGCGTCACCGTGATCGGCATCGCCCCGGCGGGCGCTTTCCGCGCGACGCGTGCCCGAGCCGGCGACCACGTCTACGCGGTCGGGGTGCCGCTGTCGGCCCCGCAGGACCGGTTGATCCCCGGCGACCCGCGGATGCCGGGTATCGCCGAGGTCGCTCTGCTGGCCGGCATGGACGGCGTGCACGAACTGCTGCCCGTCGGCTCGCAGGGCATCGCACACGAGATCGCACAGCTCGCGCAGGGCCTCGTGGTCACGGCCGCCGGGCCCCACCGCATCGACCGGGCCGTCACCTCCGGCCCCTCCACCTGCGTCCTCGTCGCCGTCGCGCCAGAGGCCGCCGGCACGCTCGCTCTTCGCGACGATCTCCCGATCGAGCTCGTCGCGACCCTCAGCACCGACAGTCCCAGTGAAAGGCACCACTCATGACCGCATCCACACTCACCACGGCGGCCATCGTGACGGACCGAGCCCGTGGCGCGCTCTACGGGGTCGCGCTCGGCGACGCGATGGGAATGCCCGGAGAGCTCTGGTCCCGCGCGAAGGTCGTCGACACGTTCGGCTGGATCGATCGGTTCCTGGATGCACCCGAGGGGCACCCCATCGTCGACGGGTGGGTCGCCGGCCAGGTGACCGACGACACCCAGCAGATGGTCATGCTCGCGGAATCCATCATCAACGCCGGTGGCACGGTCGACGTGCGCACGCTCGCCCGCGATCTCGTCGCCTGGGCGGACCGCGTCGGCGCGACCGAGGGCCGTTTTCTCGGGCCGACGAGCGCGCGCGTGATCCACGCGCTGCGCGAAGGTGCCGATCCGCTCGACACGGGAGTGGCCGGCCTCACCAACGGCGCCGCGATGCGCATCGCGCCGGTCGGAGTGCTGTGCCCCAGCGACGACCTCGAGAAGCTGGTCGATCAGGTCGAGGCGACCTGCGTCATCGCCCACCTCACCAACATCGCGATCGCCGGTGCCGCGATGATCGCGGCGGTCGTCTCGACCGGCATCGACGCACCCGAGGGCCAGAGCCGCGACGAGACCGTTGCCGCCGCGATCGACGCCGCGTACCGTGCCTGCGCGATCGGCATGACGCGCGGCAAGGATGAAGCGGCGGCGTCGCTTCTTCGCCGCACCGAGCTCGCCGTCGAGGCCGCGCGAAGCGACCGCAGCGACGACGACTTCCTGCAGTACGTCTACGACGTCGTCGGCGCCAACACCGACACCACCGAGTCGGTGCCCGCCGCCCTCGGTCTCGTCGTGCGCGCGGACGGCGACCCGGTCCGGGTCGCCGTCCTCTCGGCCAACCTCGGCGGTGACACCGACACCGTCGGCGCGATGGCCGGCGGGATGTGCGGTGCGATCGCCGGATACAGCGCCATCCCCGAAGAGATGAGCGAGCAGCTCGTGCGCGTCAACGAGCTCGACATCGAGCCGGTCATCGCGAAGCTCGTGGGCTACCGGCGGGCTGCGGTCTAGTCCTGCCGTGCCCGTGCCCGAACCCTGGCGCGGGCACGGGCCTCGACGACAGGAGCTGCGGCTGGACGCGCGTCAAACGCTCGCGGCTTCCGAAACCAGCGCGTCGATTGCGCTCGGAGCAAGTCTGTCCTCGATGACCATAAGCGCGGCGCCGCGGACACCCGCGTCGACGCCGCCCTGCGCGGGAACGATGCTCAGGTGCTGCGTCGCGAGAGGTATGGACCGCCGGTAGACGACCTCGCGGACACCCGCGATGATCTCTTGCACATGGACGCCGAGCCGCCCACCCACGACGACCGTCGAAGGATTGAGCATGCTCACACAGATGGCAGCGACCTCACCGATCGCTCGGCCCGCCTCGCGTGCTGCGGCGATCGCGCTCGGATCGCCGACCCGGATGCGATCAACGACGTTGGCGGGATCGACCGACTCTCCGGTCGCTTCGCTCAACTCTTGCGCGATGGCGGGTCCGCTCGCCGTCGCCTCGAGGTCATTCTCTCCGCGTCCATGCGGTACCTGGACGTGACCGATGTCACCGGCCGATCCGCGAGCGCCGCGCTGCAGAATACCTCCCGAGATGATTCCCGCACCGATTCCCGTCGATACCTTGATGAAGAGAAGATCGTCGACGTCGGGCCATGCGGTCGCGCGCTCGCCGAGCGCGAGCAGGTTGACGTCGTTGTCGACGAGCACGGGGACATCGAATCGGCGACGGACGAAGGCCGGGATGTCGAATCCATCCCACCCGGGCATGATCGGTGGTCTGATCGGACGCCCCGAAGAGTGCTCGACGGGACCGGGGACCCCGACGCCGACGCCGAGCAGTGAGACCGGATCCGTCCCGCACTCCGCCATCAGCTGTGACGCGGAATCGAGCGCGAGCCCGAGGATCTCATCGGGGCCGGACGCGATGTCGAGCACGTGCTGCTGCTGCGCGACGACGTTGCCCCGCAGGTCGGTGAGTCCGACCGTGCCGTGAGTCGCGCCGAGGTCGATGCCCACGATCGATCGCGATCGGGCGTCGAAGGCGAACCGGCTCGGCGGGCGTCCTCCGGATGACGCAGCGGTGCCAGCTGGAGCTATGAGCTCTAGCTGTGCGAGCGCTGCCATCCGAACGACCACCGTCGTTCGCGCAAGCCCGGTCTCGAGGACGAGCTCGGCGCGGGTTCGCGCGCGTCCGTCTCGGAGGATCTGGAACAGGTCACCCACTCCAGTCATCGGGGGCAGCGACATTGCTCGTACCTTCCGGATCGTTCCGACGCATTCTGGTGCGTGAAACGTTACCGGACTGAGGACTTGCGATTCTCGAGAAGGCAACATTTGACTTACAAAAGTCAAAAGGAGTATGGTCGGATCCATTCACTACGAGGAGGTAGGTAAACCATGAAGCTCGCATACGAGGCGAATGCCTGGGGCGGCGTCGTCGGAACGCCCAGCTCGGTGACCGACCTGCCGACCGGCTTCTATCTGACTCCCGGCGAGATCGGCCCTACGCTCGAGGCGATCGCCCGAAACGGTTTCAGCGGTGTCGAACTCTTCGACGGGAACCTCCTTGCTGTCGAGAGCCATCTGGGGGGCTTTCGCAAGGCGCTTTCCGACAACGGCCTGGAACTCGCGGGCGTCTACTCGGGCGGCCACTTCATCTACCGGGACGCACACGAAGACGAGTACGCCCGCTTCGAACGCTCGATAGCGCTGGCTGCAAACGCAGGCGCGCGCCACTATGTCATTGGTGGCGGAGCGATTCGCAGCACTGGTCGTCGTGACGACGACTTCCTCGTGATGGGGGAACTGCTCGACCGTGTCGCCGATAAGGCGCGTTCGGAAGGCCTCGTGCCGAGCTACCACCCGCATCTCGGTAGCCTCGCCGAGACGGGAGCGCAGGTTGACGCACTCTTCGCAGCGTCGGACATCGGCCTCTGCGCCGACGTAGCGCACCTGGCGGCAGGTGGCTCGGATCCGGCCGAGATCATCCGTCGGTATGCAGATCGCCTCGACTACGTCCACCTCAAGGACGCCGACCTCACAGCCGGCGGCTTCCTCCCGCTCGGCGCCGGCGACGTCGACCTCGCATCCGTCGTCGAAGCCGTCCGGGCAGCCGGCTATGACGACTGGATCACCGTGGAACTCGACGGTTACGACGGCGACCTGAATGCCGCCGCTGCCACCAGCCGTGCCTTCCTCACGGAGCACGGGCTCGCCGACTGACGCACCGGACACACCGAGCGGCGTACTCACGCCAGCTCACACAGCAAAGGAGATGTGAATGAGAAAGTTCACCAAGCCGCTCATCGCGATCGCGGCCTTCGCGACGGTGCTGGGCCTTGCAGCCTGCACCCCTGCCAGCGAAGGCGGACAGGCCGAGGTCGATGCGGATGTCGCGGCACAGATCGATGCCGCCCTCGAAGAGGTCACCGGACAAGTTCTCAGCGACGGTCCCAATGGGGAGGAGCCCTCGCCGTTCTCCGTCACGGAGATGACGGACGAACAGGTCGCTGAAGTCGCCGGCATGGGCCTCACCGCGGCAATCGTCATGCACTACGGCGGCAACGACTGGGCCAACGCGCAGATCGCCGGCCTCAACGCCGAATTCGACCGACTCGGCATCAGGGTCATCGCGACCACTGACGCCGACTTCGATCCCGCGAAGCAGGTGTCCGACATCGAGACGGTGCTCGCGCAGAACCCCGACATCATCATCTCGATCCCCACCGATCCAATCGCGACCGCGGGCGCATACCGTCGCGCTGCCGAGCAGGGCGTGAAGCTCGTCTTCATGGACAACGTGCCAGATGGGTTCGTCGCCGGTGAGGACTACGTCTCGATGGTCTCCGCAGACAACTACGGCAACGGCGTCACATCCGCCTACTTGCTCGCCCGCGCACTCGGCGGGCAGGGAACGATCGGGGTCATCTATCACGAAGCGGACTTCTTCGTCACGCAGCAGCGGTACGACGGCTTCATGGCCACGATCACCGAAGAGTTCCCCGACATCGAGATCGTGCAGGAACAGGGCATCGCCGGTCCGGACTTCGCCGGTGACGCGCAGGGTGTCGCCAACGCGATGCTCACCCGCAACGCGGACCTCGACGGCATCTGGGCCGTCTGGGATGTTCCCGCCGAGGGTGTGATGGCGGCCGCGCGAGAGACGGGACGCACCGACATCAAGATCGCCACCGAAGACCTCGGCACCAATGTCGCCATCGCACTCGCTCGCAACCAGATGATCGTCGGTCTGGGCGCGCAGCTCCCGTACGACCAGGGCGTCGCCGAAGCCCGGTTGGCAGCGCTGAGCATGCTGGGTGTCGAGGTGCCGCCGTACGTGGCGCTGAGCTCCCTCCCTGTCGACCACGACAACGTGCTCGAGGCATGGGAGACCGTGTACCACGCCGAGCCCCCGGCAGCCGTCAAGGACGCCTTCACCGACTGATCACCCCCCTGGGGGCGGGCCGTGGACGCCGCGGGCCGCCCCTCGACCTCGCACAGGAGAAAGACATGCAGGACGTCAACATCGCTCTCATCGGCGGCGGTTTCATGGGTAAAGCCCACTCGCTCGCGTACGCGGCCATGCCGATGTTCTTCTGGCCTGCTCCCGCGCGGCCGGTTCGCAAGACCATCGTCGATGTCACTGAGGAGCTCGCCTCCACAGCAGCGGAGCGCTACGGCTGGGAAGGCTATGCCACGTCGTGGCAGGACGTCGTCGCCGACCCGACAATCGACGTCATCGACATCGCGACGCCGAACCATCTTCATGCCGAGATCGCCATCGCGGCGGCCGAGGCCGGCAAGCACATCATCTGCGAGAAGCCGCTGGCTCCCACCGCCACGGACGCCAAGCGGATGCTGGATGCTGTCGAGAAGGCCGGCGTCGTGAGCGCCGTAGCCTTCAACTACCGTCGAACGCCCGCCGTGGCCCTCGCGAAGAAGTACATCGACGAGGGCGCGATCGGCAGCATCCTGAACTTCCGCGGCACGTACCTGCAGGACTGGAGTGCGGACCCCGACTCTCCGCTGAGCTGGCGCTTCGAGAAGAAGATCGCCGGATCGGGTGCCGTCGGTGACATCGGTTCGCATGTCGTCGACCTCGCCCGCTACCTCGTCGGCGAAATCAGCGAAGTGAACTCCGTCGTCTCAACCTTCATCAAGGACCGCCCGCTGCAGTCGGGCGGGTTCGACGCACTGGGCGGAGCTTCGAAGTCGGGCGGACCGCGCGGTGAAGTCGACGTCGATGACGAGGCGATCACTCTCGTGAAGTTCCGCGACGGCGCCGTCGGCTCGATCGAGGCGACCCGCAACGCCTGGGGTCGCAACAATTTCCTGACGTTCGAGATCCACGGGACGGAAGGATCGATCGTCTTCAACTACGAGAACCGTGACGAACTACAGGTCGTGTTCAAGAGCGATCCTGCGGACCGTCGCGGATTCCGCACCGTGTACACGGGGCCGAACACGCCGTACGGGGACGCCCTGTGGCCGATCCCTGCGATCGGTATCGGCTACGGCGAGACGAAGATCATCGAGGCTTACGAGTTCATGAAGGCGATCGCCGAGGGTGGCGCGGTCCGGCCTGATTTCGCCGACGGCTACCAGACCGCCCTCGTCGACGAGGCAATCCTCGACTCCGGCCGCACCGGTGCGTGGACTGCCGTCACGGAACACATCCGGGGACGATGATGACGGTGTCCGACGTCGAGGAGTCCGTGCCGACGGTCCGCATGAGGAACGTCGTCAAGAACTTCGGTCCCGTCAGCGTCCTCAAGAAGGTCGACATCGACATCCGCGCCGGCGAAGTTCACGCCCTCGCCGGCGAGAACGGCGCCGGCAAGTCGACGCTCATGAAGATCCTGCAGGGCGTCTACACCATCACGTCGGGCACCATTGAGGTCGACGGTCGAGAGGTCGTGATCCGCAACACCGCAGACGCTGAGCGTGCCGGCATCGGTATGGTCTTCCAGGAGTTCAGCCTCATTCCGTCGATGACGGTTGCGCAGAACATCTCGCTGAACAGGGAGAAGCGCGGACGCTTCGGACTGGTCGACGACCGCGCCGGTGAAGCGGAGGCCCGCCGCATCTTCGACGACCTCGGCGTGGCCCTCGACCCGCGGGTGACGGTCGGCGATCTCGGCACCGCGTATTGGCAGCTCGTCGAGATCGCGAAAGCGATCGCGAAGGACGCGAAGGTGCTTGTCATGGACGAGCCCACCGCGAGTCTGGCCAAGCACGAAGTGGCGAATCTCTTCGGACTCATCGAGCGGCTGAAGAGCAGAGGGATCGCGATCGTCTACATTTCCCATCGCATGGACGAGATCCGGCAGGTCGCCGACCGCATCACAGTGCTGCGCGATGGCAGCGTCGTGCTCAGCGAGCGGTTGTCCGAACTCACCTCGCCGCAGATCATCGAAGCCATCATCGGTCGTCGACTGGCCAGCGACCTGGTGTATCGCGAGCGGGATCGGGATCCGGACGCACCGGTGGTGCTGTCTGCAGAGGGAGTTGCCAGCGACCGCGTCCTCCGCTCCGTCGGCCTGTCCGTCCGCGCAGGCGAGATCGTCGGTCTCGCGGGACTGATGGGCAGTGGCCGGACCGAGTTCGCCCGCGTTCTGAGCGGGATGGACAAGCCCACGCGTGGGGAGCTGCGGATCGACGGAGAAAAAACCGTGTTCTCGGGCCCGCGTGCTGCGCAGCGCGCGGGTATCGCCTTGATCCCCGAGGATCGGCGAGAACAGGGTCTCGTGCTGGATCACTCGGTTTCCGACAACCTTGTGCTTCCTGTCCTCGACACCATCATGACGGGACCTTTCGTCAGCCCGTCGAAGACGGCACGTCTCACCGAGCGTCTGGTGAGAACCTACGAGGTGAAGGTGGCTGATCCGTATGCGCCCGTGAGCCTGCTGTCGGGCGGCAACCAGCAAAAGGTCGTCGTCGCGAAGTGGATCAACACCGCCCCCCGACTGCTCGTGATGGATGAGCCCACGGCCGGCGTCGACATCGGCACGAAGACCGAGATCCTCGACATGGTCCGCGAATTCGCCTCTCAGGGCAACGCCGTCGTCTTCATCTCCTCGGAGCTCCCCGAGCTGCTCGCCGTGGCCGACCGGATCGTCGTCCTCCGTGAGGGCCGCACGTACCGCGTGCTGGATCGCACCGAGGTCGAGAGCGAAGAGCAACTTCAACTCATCATCCAAGGAGAAGCCGCATGAGCAGCACCGTGACGACGGACAAGCCGTCGTTCATCACCCGGATCACCGCGCGCATGGACTGGCGTAGCAACATCATCTACGTCGCATTCATCCTCGTGTTCATCCTCTTCGCGGTGACACTCGGCGACAGCGGCTTCCTGTCCGGCACGAACCTGCTCAACATCGTTCGCCAGACGGCGACGATCTCGGTCATGGCGGTGGCGCGGTAAATAGGGAACCCCCAACCCCCGATAGAACACAACGGCCGGTGTGTTGGGGGGGTGTTATAGGTGGTCACCCCCCAGGGCCGCACCCACAAACGGCT